>JAMCWE010000056.1 GCA_023475265.1 Bacteroidota bacterium | reverse complement strand
GCCCGGATATTGTAATTAGCCGCGAACCGGTTGATGATGATACAATTAATAAAGAGAAAGAACTACTAAGGAAAAAAGACACGTCTGCAAAACTTACCCCGCTTAGAAAAAGCAACAACTCATTTCACAATCCGATTCTTCACGCAAGCATTTCATGCAAATGGACATTAAGAAGCGATAGAGGACAAAACGCAAGAACCGAAGCTTTGAACTTAATCAGAAACAGGAAAGGAAAGCTGCCGCATATAATAGCAGTAACAGCAGAGCCAACAGCAACCGTATTGCAAGCTTAGCTCTAGGCACAGGAGATATTGACTGCGTTTATCACCTCGCATTAGATGAATTAAAAGAAACCATTATTAAAATAAATGATGAAAGCCAGCTTGAAATGCTGAACACACTTATAGACGGCAGACGCCTAATAGACATTAGCGATTTGCCGTTTGACTTGGCTGTATAATTTTTCGTAGCATAAAATTTATTCTGTGCTTGGCACAATGTAAATAAAAAATGAATTATTAGTCGGAGGTTTTATGAGCAATTCCCTTGAAGATATGTTAGACGAACTGGATCCCCTGTATGAAGCAGCAATGGATTCCCAAAACCGCATGAACGCAATGGAAAAAGAAGCGACGGAATTTATTAATGCTTTGGTACTTAAGTACTACCCGGAAATTCATAACCTTGAAAAAGAAGGCTTCGATAAACTTAGAGATACTATCTGGCGTATGCTTTACAACTTTGTCATTGATGTAGATAATATTGTAAATGGTATGCAGATAAAAAAATAATTTTTACTAAGTGACACTAACGATCAGCCGTTTGATTTTGAAGTTTAATATTATAGTAATAAAAAGTCATTATGAAAACTATAAACTTTCATGCTATACTTCCTATCCGTCATAATTCTTTTACAGAAATAGAAAATGAAAATTATCTTTTTTGCCTAAATAATTTCCTAGACAACCTATCAATATTATTAACACACATAGCTTATAACCTGAAATTGATTAAAGTGGAAAGAATCGATTTAACATCTAAAACTGAGGAACTATTTAATTTATTAAATATTCAAAGACTTGGTTCTGCTTACCTTTATGATTTTTTCAATATTGAAATAGAATATAATTTTGATGAAATTGAATTAATAAAAGCTAATCCTAACCTAAAAATAACTCCCGACGAATTAGATTTGGAACCAATTGGTGCAGGCGCGCTTGTTATTTCTCTCGCTGTACAGGATTCTCTTATTTTGTCAAGTATTGCATTCCCAGGTCAATTACATTCTGCAATTGGAAGAGTCAATACTGATGAGCATATATTAAACACAATCGATGAAGTTGACGGTTTTGCCAATAATGTTTTTTATGATAAAATTTACGGCAATTGGCCCGTACTAAAATTTTTAGATATTCAAAAAGTTATAAAGTGGGAAAAAAAACTTGGATTATTTTCCCAAGGTGTTGGCGCTAATCCAGTGCAAAAAGCATTTTCTTCATATACACATATATTAAAACAGACTACGGTAGATACATTTGAAATGTTATTCTGGACAATGCAAGGATTAGAAGGCTTCTACTGTAATGGTAAAGGAGAATTACGCAATCAACTTTCTGAAAAGAGTAAGATCTTCCTTGGAAATTGGGAGGATACTAAAAATATTGTTGGACATCTTTATGACCTAAGATCTAAATTCGTACATGGCGGATTTCCACTAACAGGTGGAATAATGATTTTGTTGTAGAGGGTGAATTGTCTAAAGAATATCACAATTTATATAAAGGAACTGATTTTGCTATTCAAATCTTAATTTCTACACTTCAAAAATGTATTGAAGAAGATATTATTGATATTGAATTCAGTTATTCAATAATTAAGAAAACATTTTAACTATAGATAAATAATCTCCCTAACCTCTGCCGCAACTTTTACTTTTTAATCCGCAACTCTTCCCTATCCTACGCAATCTTCCATTTGTTCTTCCGAAACACTTTCTGACTCGGTTGGAAGTATCGAAAAGCCATTCAAGACGTTTACATTTCTTCTTTTAATACTGTCCTTTCAATATAATTCCCCTTAGGCAGAACTGTAATTGGCATTTTCGTGTTTTTGTCGTAAAGGACTGTAATGCTGTTGTCCTTGTATTCAATTTGGAAAACCGTAACGCGATTAGATATTCTTTTTATAAACTTTTTTTTCTTGCTTCTGTTGCTTTGAATTATTTTGGAAATGTTTTCAATATCCTGATTTGAAAAATCAAGTTCAAACCTTTCGTTGAACCTTCTTTTAATATGAATTATTTCGCTTTTTCGTTTTGATCTCATTCTAAGCTTCCGCCCTTTTTTCTTTATCTAAAAGTAATAAATTTCTTAAAATAAATCCTAGAATTTTAATTATTCTGATGCAAAGTCAATTAAAAAGGTTGTCGATTATTGCCGACGCTTTGGATACGCCCCCGATGAATCACATTCGCGTCAACTTTATTTTGTTAAAATTCTTCATAATTCTTTTATCCACAATCTTTTGACCCCGCCAGGGGTCAGATAAACTAGGTCGGGGTAATACCCCGGCATAATAGATTAACCGGTAGATTGCCAACTCTGAAAGAGTGAAATAAAACGGCATCTTATTATTCTACTCTTTCAGAGTAAGACCTATTTATGTTGTATTTTATCCGTGGGAGTTACCCACAGCTAGAATATTTTTCCCCTGTCGGGGATGAAACGTTTCCAAATTTCCTGCACATTAGGTTGACGCTTATACGATGAACCGGGATCACTCAATCACCTGGCTCGTAATGCTAGGTTGTCGAGTATTCCGAGTGAAACGAGGAATGTATCGAGACAACCGGACATTACTCAATCACCTAGCCTAAAGCGAAATTGTCCACCTCCAACGGAGGGGCGAGCCTGCCCGGCGAAGCTTTAGCGAAGACGGGGGGTGGGTTAACACTCTACATCAATAATAATATCGATATCCTATTAAAATTCGAACTTAAAAAATACCTTACTTTTGTCTCCGAAACTCTTAATTGTGCTTCCGAACCACATCCTGGTGTCTCCGAAGTCATTAATTGTGAGAGGGCAGCACATCCTGGTGTCTCCGAAAGAAATAATTGTGACTCCGTAACACATCCTGGCAACTCCGAAGGCTCTAATTGTGAGGGGGAATCACATACCGGCGTCTCCAAATCCCTTTCAGTCGTCTCCGAAGCTATTAATTGTGACTCCGAGGCACATTCTGGTCACTCCGAAACCTTTGCTGGCGACTCCGTAACCATTAATTGTGAGTCCTGTCATTAAAATGCTGTCTGTAACAATGAATTAGCGAACCGTGTAAATCTGCTCAATTCGTCTGACACGTCTTCTAGTGCTTTAAAAAGGAAAAAGGAGTACCTGCTTAACGGTACTCCTTTTTTATGTGAGGGGATTATGCGCGTTATCTAATTAAATTGGTTATTTCCTGTAACAATGAATCTGCTGTTGTAATTACTCTTGCGTTTGCCTGGAAGCCTCGCTGAGAAACAATCATCTTCGTAAATTCATTTGATAAATCTACGTTGGATTGTTCCAATGCGCCGGATTGAATTGTCGTTGCAGAATTTTGTCCGGGAGTGTCAATCCTTGGATCACCGGAGTTTGCAGCTACTGAATATAAATTATCGCCTGAGCTAACTAAGCCGTTTAAGTTAGTAAATGTAGCAACCATAATTTGTCCAAGAGTCCGCGAATTACCATTTGAAAAAACACCAACTATATTTCCGTATTGATCAATATTTAAATTAGAAAGTGTAGCTGAAGGCGAACCGTCTTGAGTCAATGCTGCAATTTGTGATGAAAGTGAAGTTTGAGTAATACCCGATGTTCCCGATCCGAAATTTAAAGTTAATGGCTGAGCTTCCGAACCGTTTGCAGGTGTAAAAGTAAATTGCGGATTAGGCGGGGTAGTAGAAACAGGCGAATAAGTTGTAGGCACTGTAGAACTATTTTGATATAATACCGATTGAATTGTTCCGTTCGGATCAAAAATAATTTGACCTTGTGAAGGAGTACTTAATTGACCATCTGCGCTTGGAATAGATGCTTTCCATGACCACTTATTGCTGTCTATATGATCATACTCTACTGTTAAAGTGTGGGGGTTGCCCAATGAATCATAAATTGTTACCGAACCGATAACAGGTGTAGGAGTTTCTCCGTTGTTAACAACAGCTGTAACCGAAGAAGTTCCGATAGAGTGTGTTAAAGTAGAAACACCAAAATTAAAATTTAAGTTATCTGTTGAATCGGTTATGTTTGGGGTTGCAATAGTAAAATTTCCGTTAGAATCTAAAGTCATTGCCTGGCTTTTAGGACCTGAAAAAGAAGCAAGTTGTGTTTTATTATCTGCACTGTATATATCGTAATTTAATGTCCAATTATTGCTGTTGTCTCGGGTATACCAGCTTCTTAATGTATATGCATCGCCGTTCTGATTATAAATATCAGAGGCACTGTATGCTGCTCCTGGATAAGTTCCAGCCGCTGCAGGAGACGGCATCTGCAAGTTACCTTCCAAATCAACAGTATTTGTTCTTGTTACCGGAGAACTACTTTGAAGATTTCCTCCCCATGAAACATTTGCAGTCTTAATTGCAGGCAATTTTAAGTTCTTGTCTATAACTATATCTTGGATTGTTGTTCCTTGAGGAATTTGTCCCAAACCGTTTGCAACCTTACCTTGAACAACAGCGCCGTTTTGCGGATCAACTAATTTACCGTTTGAATCAAATTCAAATGCGCCTGCGCGCGAATAAAAATTTTGTCCGTTGCTTTTAAGTATGAACATGCCGGGGCCTTGTAAAGCTAAATCGGTTGTAATACCGGTTCTTTCAAATGTGCCCTGGTTCCAATTTCTATCTATCGAATTAATTTTCATTCCTAATCCGATCTGGAAACTGTTTGTACCGCCTGATGAATTTGTTGGATTTGTACCGGACTTTATGAAATCGTTAAATGTATCGCTGAATGTAACTCTAGAACCTTTGAACCCAATCGTATCAACATTAGCAATGTTATTACCGATTACGTCCATCATCGCTTGCAGATTTTGCAAACCTGATACACCTGAAAAGAGTGAATTAAGAAGTGCCATTTTTAACCTCCATGGATTTATAAAATTGATTCGACGTCAGTCAGTCAGTCGAACCAGCCTGCCGATAGGCAAGGCTAGAGCGTCCAAAAAAGGTCCCGCTCTATATTGTTAATTAATTATTTAATTTCTAACTATAATTTCTTGATCTCACACTTGAGCTTGAACTTAAACTTTCTCTTTATTCCTTACGCAAATACTACGCTATCTATGTTTGTAAAAATATTTTCATTACTCTCGTCTACCGGCAATGCTGTAACCACTGTTCTGTTTGGAATGTTCACAATAAAAGCAGTGTTGTTCATCATTACCAGAGAATCCTTAGAGCCTTTTTGTTGATGAACAACACTGCTTTATTTACTGCATCCTGTATCTTATTTATTTCACTGTTGTCAAGTTGAATGTTTCTATTTTCCAATCTCTTTAATGCATGATTAGAAAATTTAATCTTATCAAGTTCCTGTTCGAAAATCGAACTGAAACTATCAGAGTCAGATTGCGACTTGTTTACTCCGAAACTATTATTTTGAGTAATCGGAATAAACGGTACGCTTATTCCATTTACTTCAGCCATTAGTTTCCTCCATTAAGATTTGGATTAATAATTTCTGCAATATCAGAAAGCTGATAATCAGAGCCGTCAACTGTAAGCGAAGTACCTGAATTAGAAAATTTCACACCATCTACTGTTCCTAGTTTGAATAAATCTGCCTGCATGTCGCTTCCGTCTGTGCCTTTCGCTGTAACACTAAATGTATATTTACCGTTTTGTACCTTACTTCCATTATTATCGGTAAAATCCCAGGAAAGTTTATTGTCGCCAGTGGAGGTAGATAAATTATCAAATGATTTTACCAAATTTCCGTTGGCATCATAAATATTCAATGTAACTGATGACGCTTGGCCCGGAAGCGTATACCCCAATTGAACAGATTGCTGGCCGTTATTTTGAAAATCGCCGCCGTTTACTTTAACTTCCTTGCCGATCAAGGTTGCCGATAGAGTATTATTAATTGATTGTGTTAAAGCATAATTTGCATTAATGCTTGTTGTCATTTCATCATTCAAATTTTGAAGCTGCTCTAATGAACTGAACTGCGCAAGCTGAGCTGCGAACTGCGTTCCATCCATAGGGCTCATCGGATCTTGGTTTTTCATTTGGGCAATCAGAAGATTCATAAAATCGTTTTTACCAAGTGTGCTATTACTGGTCTGTGTAACTGTACTTGATTGACTATTTGCTACATTCGTAACTCCATCTACCATAAAGTTTCTCCTAAATTAAAAACTCGTAAGTATTATAACCCATGCTTTTTGTATTAAAAGCGCTATTGTTTATTTCTACTTTTTGTTCAACCGAATGATAATTCGATTTTTTCTTCTGCCCTGATGACCTATTAAATTTTTGTTCACCGCCGGATATGTTCACAGTTAAAGTGCTTAATTGCATTCCGTTTTGGTTAAGCGATTGTTTTAAATCATTTATATTATTTTGTACAATTAGTTTCACTGCTTCAGTATCAACTTCTACATTTGCATGTACAGTATTATTCGAAACATCCACTGTAACCTTCATGCTTCCCAAGCTTTCAGGTTTAAGATTTAATACAATACTTTTTGTATTTCCCTCTTTAACCATGTTAGATATTTCATTAACTACGTCCGAAACTTTTACTGTTTTAATCGTTTGATTAAGAGGTTCGGGAGTTTGAAGCTTATTCGCATTCATTGAATCGATGCTATTTTTCAAATCATTAAATTGATTTGGGATAAACTTTAATTCATTGTTTCTGCTATTTTCAAAATTATTTTTTGATTGCTGGTTGTCTGTTGAGCTTTCCGGTTTATTTGGAACTATCTGCACAGTTCCTTCTTCATCTGAACTTTTTTGAGATGCCTGGTTATTATCATTTTGCGTTTTAGATGAATTATCAGCCGGTTGAACATTTATGTTTTTATTTTCGTTATTTATTAAAGGCTTATCATCGGCAGATAATGCCATCTTCGATTGCTTTAATTGATCAGGCGATTTATCCGGTGCGTTTACATCTTTACTATCTTCCGCCGGGTTAGAAATTATTTTAATGCTCTCTACATTTTTTAATAAATTCTGATTTATTTTATTTTCTGTTGACGGTGACACAGTAGGAGAATCAATTTGGAATTGAGATTTCAGATTAGCTTTATCTTGTACATTAAAATCTTTTGTAAACGAAGTTAATTTTTCAATTCCATCTGCACTAGTTTTCAATTCTGTTTTATTACTTTGAAAAGATTTTAATAACTCCGGAGCTGATACCGAAATATTTAACTTTGCCGAAAATGCCTGCGGCCCAATGTTATAATTTAGCTTAGGAGTTGAATCTTGCAAGCTCGGATTTAAATCTTGATTTTGATTCAAGCTTAAATCAGATAATGCCATTTTAGAAACCGAATTTATTTCTTTCAAAGAATTATCAAATAATTGATTCGTATTGATGTTATTAGCTTTCGATGAAGAAGGATCAGCAACATTATTAGCAGCTGGGAATTTTGTTACAGCCGCAGTGTTTGCATTTTGCTTTTCAGAATTATCTGATAAAATATTTACTGAAAATTCACTTGGAGTACCTAATATTTTATTTCCGGAAGTTTGGTCGTTAACCAAATTAGCTAAAACATTGACCGCATCTTTAGAATTATTGTTTGAAATATTATTTTCTGTTTTCGTAATGTCTATCTGCAACTCGGCGTTTGGTAGTTTTATTACAATAGAATTATTATTTTGAAGCAGGTTTAGGACAGCGGCTTCTAATGGGCTTCCAGCTGCTGGCTGATTATCTTTTGAAGAATTATTTTTTGCGGATTTATCTTTAATAGAATTATCTTTCCAGCTTTCTACGTTTACATCATTATTCTCAATTAAATTCGAATTACTAAAAAGATTTTGCAAAAGAGAATATATTTTTTCTAATGAGCCTGAAGAATTTTCAATTTGATTATTAATTGTTTTGCCGTTGGCTGCTAATGAGTTTGCTTGGTTGGTCAAATCAATAATAATTTGATTGCTTGGATTGCCTGTTTGAGAATTATTTAAATTACCAGCAAGAGAAGCTAAAGCGTTGTCCTTATTGTTATTTCCAGACGTTACGATATTGTCGTTGCTCAATTTTAGTGAATCGGGAGAAATACCTAACTCATTAAATAGCAAAGAAAGTTTTTTAACTAAACTTGAAACATCAATACTTGGAGTTGCAGAAGCGGGAAAACTTTGAGAATCGGCTATTACATTTTTAACATCAAATTTGTTGGGACTAGCTATTAAATCTTTATTAGACTGATTAGTTGCAATGTTTCCATTATTTAAAATATTTGAAAGGAGATTATTTATACCGTCACTTTGCTGTAGCTGAGATGAATTACTTTGAGTTAAATTCTCATTGATAATTCTTATGATGTCTGAAAAAAGATAAGATGAATTAGTCAGCTTAGACTGTTTAAAAACATCTGTCGAATCTGGTTGGGTACCTGTTTGTATAAATAATGGATTGAACTGCATTTATTTTGCTCTCGTTATTCTGTTTGCTGTTTCAGGATTTAATTCGGATAAAATTTCAGCCGCTTTCTTTTGTCTCATCGAATAAATAATATCTCTTGCTACATTATCGGAATAACTTTGAATTATTTTAGCTGCTTTCTGCGGATCCATTGATTCATACAATTTTGCAGTTTGATTTTTCCAGACAATATAACTGCTGTCCGGTTTTGTTTTTCCATTATTTACCAGGGTTTGCTGATCGCTTTTATCTGAAGCGTCAACGTTCAATGCTATTTTTTTATCTACTGATCTCAGCGCTGCTTGGAGATTTTTCAAACTATCAAGCAGAAGCGAATCACTATATGCGCTTG
>JAMCWE010000124.1 GCA_023475265.1 Bacteroidota bacterium | reverse complement strand
AAAGGAAAAATAATTGAACAGTGGAATTTTGAAGGCAGATATATAAGATCGTATTTACTAGGTACTGCAAAAGTTGATAGCGATAGTCTTCGATCAATATACTTTTTAACGTTCGAAAATGACAAACTATTTCTTACTTGTTTGAATCCATTTGAAAAAAGAATTGTGACTGAAAAGAAGTTTGTTATTGATTATGTTCCTTTTGACAGAAATGATCTCGATATTGCATTTAATCCATGTGTATCTACGAACCAGAGTAAAAAATGCCTAAAAGAATTTTATTTTTCTGTGAGTGTTGGTTATTCGAAGCAACCCAGACGAATCTTTAGGTATGATCCATCTGTCGATTCGGTTTATAGTTCATGCCTTTCGTATGCTGCTATTCCTCTACCGGTGCTTGCCGATACTTCGGCAAGAGAATTGAAATTAGTGGCTGCAAGTTGTGCATTTGGCAATAGCGTTAACAACGACCCATATTCTGATATGTTCGCATGGTTAATGTGTTATGATAAGAATCTTGAACTAGTTTATAAACCAATTCCAATAGGAATTTATCCGTCAATGTCTGACTTGGCGTTAATTAAAAGTGGAGAGAGGACTTTTTATATATGCTCAAACATTTACACCGGAACGAAAAAGTTATTATCATCATTAAGTTTGTTTGACACTAGTTTAAGATTGGTTAAGAAAATAGAATTCCCTTATACCTCTGATTGGAACAAAGTAAGTCTATATGTAAATAAAGATCAGCCCGAATATTTCTACATAATAAAGCAAAATGGTAAAGTTGAAAAGTATGATTCTGATTTAAAAGTTGTTAGTGAAGCTCAACTTCCACCATTGCTTACTCCTTCAATTTTTAACGGTGATTTAGATGGAGATACTGAAACAGAGCTAATTTTCATAAGCGCAGATTTAGACAAATTAATATTTGTTAGAAATGATTTCTCAAGCTATGTATCAGTTAATTGCGAAGGAGCCAACAAATTTTGGAATTACTCGGTTAAATCTAATGGTGATAAAAACAGTGAGTTGATAGCATTTTCGAATAATGAACAGCTCACACTTTCATATCAATTAAACTATTTGTATTACTTAAAATACCCCCTTTACGCTGGTGTTTATGCAGCGGTATTGTTGTTTGTCCTATTGATTCAAAAAACGCAGAGACATAGAGCAGAATTAAAATATAAAACCGAAAGAAGAATTGCTGAACTACAGCTTAGAGCGATAAAAAATCAGATCGATCCGCACTTTACATTAAATATTCTCAATTCAATTGGTTCGCTGTATTATAAAAATGACAAAGAGAAAGCTGATTATATTTTTGGAAAGTACAGCAAACTATTGCGTTTGACTGTTTTGAACTCCGACAAGATTCTGACAACTCTAGCGGACGAACTTGATTATGTAGTGAACTATCTTGAGCTGGAAAAATTCAGATGCAACAACAAATTTTGTTGGAAATTAGATTTAGCCGAAAACATAAATACGGGCATAAAAATTCCTAAAATGCTTATTCATACATTTGTTGAGAATGCGATAAAACACGGCTTAAGACATCTTGAAAATAGTGGAGAATTATTTATTGCTGTTAGCCGTAATTCAAACGAATATGAAATATTAGTTCGTGATAACGGCATCGGTAGAAACAAAGCAAAGAGCATTGAAATTGAAAACACAGGCAAAGGATTAAATATACTTGAACAAATCTTGAACTTGTATTATGATCTAATGAAAGTCAGAATAACTTATACAATCAGTGACCTTGTTGATAATGAGGAAAATTCTTGTGGAACAGAAGTAGTAATCAAAATTCCTATTGATCAATAGTAAACGATTGAATTTTTCATACAGAATTAGAGAGGATCGAGATGAAAATACAGTATAATAACTTATATACTCATTTTATATTTATTACATTGAATCGTTTCGCTTTCATAAATGAAAACAACAGAGAACGAATTGAAAAATACATAACCGGTATAGTGAACAACAATGATTCAAAATTGTATTCAATATATGCTAATCCAGAACACCTTCATTTTGTTATATCCAGATCTCCAAAATTATCGGAAGAAGATTTGGCAACGATTATTGCTGATAGTTCTAAACGATTTATAAATGAAAATAAATTATGCGTCGGGCGGTTCGCATGGCAGGATTCTGCTGCTGCGTTTTCTGTATCAAAGTCAGATATAGATAGAGTATGTAAGTATGTGCTCAATCAATCCAAGCATCATCGTAAAGTAACTTTCGCAGAGGAATATGAATCGTTCATTAAATTTTACCAGAAGACTTTACACTTAAAAAATAAACATAAGGTCAGTTTGCAGTGTGGTGAAGATGGCTACCAAGGTTGATTTATTATTAAGACTTATTTGCATACTGGTAAATGATAAATAAAATAATAAGGTTAGTTGATCAGGGATACAGATGGTTACTGAGGTTGAAAAAAAAATAGATAATAAGGTTAGAAAAAAGTAAAAACGCATTGTTGGAATAGATAACTCGCTGAGACAAATAGGAAAGCGAATGTGAATTTGTTCTTAAAGCTAAAATATGGACAAACCTTAGTAACACAATAATCACGAAGTATGTTAAACCTTATTACTTTATTTTCACATGTTCCAAATTTTTAGTATGCTGACTGAGATGATAAACTCCAAAACGAAAAACACAACGTGCATCATTATCGATGATGAAAAGGAAGCATGTGACCGGCTTGAAAGGTTGCTCGGATTAATTTCGGGAATTAGTGTGATTACAACTGAAACTAACCCAAATGTAGGAATAGAAGAAGTAGTTAAGCTGTGTCCCGAAATTATATTTCTCGATGTTGAAATGCCGGGGAAGAATGGCTTCGATGTGGTCAAGGAAATAACAAAACACGGATTATTCCCAACTTTTATATTTGTTACCGGATACAATCAATATGCAATAAAAGCAATACGAAATGCCGCTTTTGATTATCTGCTCAAACCGGTTGATATTGATGAACTTAAGGAAGCAATAAAAAGATTTATTATTGCAAAGGAAGAAAAACAAAAAGTAATCTTACCCGGTAAGTTAAAAACTCAATTTGCACTGACGGACAGGGAGATTGAGATTGTCAGGTTGCTACTTGAAGGAAAAACCAGCAAAGAAATAGGGGAAAAACTTTTCATCAGCAAGCATACCGTTGATACTCACCGCAGAAACGTACTGGAGAAAACCGGTACAAAATCTACAAGTGAATTACACTCCTTTTTGAAAAACCTTTCTTAGTCATTCAATAAGTATAAAATTACTCACTTATTGGTTTAGAATACTTTGTGTTGAGTATATAAGTCATTGATCCTACAGATTATGTTATAAATGAAATACATAAATCTGCTTTTAAATCTATTCTTAGACTAAAAATTATTAAGTGAGATAAATCGATAACTAAGCGGTCAACTTGAGCAGCAGTTGTTATAATTATTGGAGGAATTATTTATGAAAACAATATTTGATAGTACAAAGTCGATATCAACTTATGCTATTTTAATTTTCATTGTTAGTTCATATTTATTGTTTGGACAAGTTCCTTCTACAATTTCCTATCAAGGTGTTCTAACAAACAATAACGGTACACCCTTAAACGGTTCTTACACAATGCAGTTTGGACTCTATACTACTTCGACTGGCGGCTCTGCAATTTGGAGTGAATCACAGACTGTCCAAGTAAATAATGGAGTATTCAATGTTTTACTTGGCGGAAATAATCCTTTATTATCTAACCTTACTTTTAATATTCCTTATTGGCTTCAAGTAACGGTAAATAATTCGTCTCTTCCTCGCGCTGAGCTTTCTTCTGCTGCATACAGTTTTAATGCTTCGAGGGTACAAGGTCAATCTTTCTCTTCTAGTAATCCTTCAACAGGACAAGTACTGAAATGGACTGGTTCGCAATGGGCTCCAGGGACAGATGAAACTGGAGGTTCAATATCCGGAAATGCTGGAGGTGATTTAACGGGTACATATCCAAATCCAACTGTAGCAAAAATACAAGGGAAAACTGTGTCCTCAGTTACTCCATCATCAGGTCAAATATTAAAATGGAATGGTTCACAATGGGCACCAGGTACGGATGATACGGGAGGACTCGGCTTACCATTTAGCGGTTCAACCTCTTCAGGGCCTTTTTCTCTTTATATTACTTCTGCTGCAACAAACGGAATTGCGATACAAGGGGCTTCGCTTTCATCTAGCGGTACATCAAATTTTGGTCTTTGGGGACAAAATAATGGGGGTGGTGGTGCTGGTGTTGAAGGATATGTTGCATCAAACAGTGCCACAGCGTATGGTGTGATTGGTTATCATGCTAGTGGTAATTATGGTGAATTAGGTACTCAATCTTATGCTGGTTATTTTTCTGGTAATGTTCATATTTCAGGAACTCTTTCTAAATCAGGTGGTTCTTTCGAGATTGATAATCCACTTGACCCAGTTAATAAAATTTTACGACACAGCTTTGTAGAATCACCTGACATGATGAACATTTATAATGGCAACATTACTACTGATGCCTTTGGAGACGCAACGGTTCAGCTTCCGAATTATTTTAATGCTCTTAATACGGATTTCAGATATCTGTTAACTGTTGTTGGGCAGTTTGCCCAGGCCATTGTTTCGCACGAAATACAAAACAACACTTTTACAATTAAAACAGACAAACCCAATGTAAAAGTATCATGGCAGGTAACAGGAATAAGGAAAGATCCCTGGGCGGAGAAGAATCGAATAGTGGTTGAAGAACAAAAAAGTGCTCAAACTCGTGGCTACTATTTAAACCCCAAAGCTTATGGTTTACCTGAAAATCGCTCAATAGAATGGGCAATAAATCCTGAAATGATGAAGATGCTTCAAGAAAAATCGCAAAACATTAAAACAACAAAGGAATGACACCCATGAGAAGCATTTTACTAATCATATTGTTCATTTTTTTATCTTGGTCTCTTTACGGTCAATACCAAATTAAAGCAAGCGTTTTCGGAAACGGAGATGCAAATATCTCTAATAACAATTTTCGAATATCATCAACTATTGGACAAACTATAGCTGGACAATCACATGGCGGAAGTTTTTATATTGATGCGGGTTTTTGGCATTCTGAACAAATACTTACTCACGTAAGGGAAATAAAAAATGTGGGCCAAAAAGAATTTAGATTAGAACAAAATTATCCCAACCCATTTAATCCAAGTACAACTATAAAATATACAATCCCAATAAGATGCTATGTAGAGATACTAGTATTTGATATTCTCGGGAGAAAAATGAATACATTAGTTAATGAGTTAAAAGAACCTGGTATGTACCAAATTTTATATACTGCAAAGAATCTTTCTAGCGGGGTATATTTTTATAGAATTCAAGCAGGGGATTATATAACAACAAAGAAATTTATTCTGGTGAAATAAGGAAACTACCACAAGGGCTTATTTGTGTGTTTATTTATGTGAGAAGAATTTGATTGTTTAATAAAACCTAAAAACTTGCAGGGGTTTACATATGAGAAAATCTAATCAAATAATAATACTTCTTATGGTATTATATTCTTTCAGTACCTTTGCACAAGTTCCCATGACTATAAGCGAACAAAATGTAAAGAAAAATAGCAGTCAACATAGACTATTGAACTTCTCAACTTCCTCATCCATACAATTTTCTGAAACATTTGTGGAAAATCTTGGTGCCTATTTTTGCGAAAACAACATTACTACTGGTGATTTCGATAATGACGGTTATATCGATATATTGTTGAATGTAACAACTAAAGGTATAATTACATTTTGGAAAAGTAAGCTTCTTTTACTTCGTAACAACGGGAAGAATATCTTTTCAACAATTCAGATCGATAGTACAAGCGGATATGGTTACAAAGTATTTGCGGCGGATTTTAACAATGATGGGAAATTAGATTTTGTTGCATGTTCAGATATTGGAATGAGTGTATACTTAAACAATGGAAATTCAACTTTTACAAAGATATGGTCAGACACTGGTTGGGGATGTGGCGGGTTATTTTGTGCTGATATTAACCTTGATGGAAGTATTGATATTGTTCGAGGGTTCCAAGGAACCAGCGGAGGATATGTAAAGACATTCCTTAATGATGGTAATGGTCATTTTACCTTAAACTGGACAAGTCAACTTTACGGTTCTGCGTATGGTACGATTTCAGAAGTAATTGTTTCAAGAATTACTTCAGATTCTTATCCGGATATTGTAGCAGTAGAAATTTATAGCGGTAATGTAATTGTTTTAAAAAACAATGGAACAAATTCGAATTTCGTTGAAACATGGAGACACAACTTTGGTGCCCGTGTATTTGGGTTATCAAGGATATTTTTCAAGTCTGATTCACTAGCCAGTATTTTGTTAAATGTCGGACATAGCACAACATATTTATTTGAAGCATTGGGTGATAGTCTTAACGAGCACTGGCAAAGTATAAACTATGGATCAACATCTTTTAATGTTGGATCTGGAGATTTTGATGGAGACATTCTTCCCGATGCATTTGTTGGAACTTTAAACGGTCCAATGTATATTTTCCATAATGTAAACCGAGACTCACTTTCATTAATTTGGTCAGATACATCTCTGAATGGTGGATACTCAGGTTTTGTTGCTGATATTAACAAAGACAGTCTTTCTGACCTAATTGTAGGTGAGGGAAAAAGTACTGCAGATTACTTTAACACAACCACGCTTACGTCTGTAAATAATTCAATGAATCAGAAAATGCCTAACGGTTTTTGGCTTAGTCAAAACTATCCTAATCCATTTAACCCAACAACAATAATTAATTATTCAATACCACAAACAAGTTTTGTTACAATAAAAGTATATGATGTTTTAGGTCATGAAATAACAACATTGGTAAATGGAGAGAAACCGGCTGGCAATTATGAAGTGAAATTTTCTGTAGAGACTCGCCGCGGCGAGTCTTTACCCAGCGGAATATATTTCTACAGCCTGCAAGCTGGAAGTTATTATGCAGTAAAGAAACTGGTTGTGTTAAAGTAATCTGCAGTACTTATTAATTCCATTTCAAAGACCTTCAAGGTTTGTACATTCTAATTTCACATAAAACCTTGAAGGTCTATTTTACTCGGGCGCTCCCGAAGTAAAATTCTTCGTAGAGACTCGCCGCCCGTCGAGATTATGTCTCGCCGAGGCTGACAGCGAGTCTTTACTTAATTACGGAATTGAATAAGTCAATATTTGTCCTTAGATTTTACAAGGAAAAGCAATTAAATAATAAGAAGTAAGAGACGTTCCAATGCCCGCGACAATGAACCTTGATATTAACCAGATTAAGAAATTAATAACACAGTTTAATGATGATGAAAAACTTGAACTGGCAAAATATATGGATAAGCTTACGCTTAAAGATAGATTTGAAAAATTATTTAGATCAATTAAGGAAGTCCCCTTAACTTTTGAAGAAATAACCGCTGAAGTTGAGACGGTAAGGGAGCAGCAACATAAATATCATTCTTCAAAATCCAAATGAGAATTGTTATTGATTCTAATATTTGGATCAGTGTTTTTATCAATAATGATTCCCAATCATTTATCAAAAAAATATTAGATCGAGAAATCGAGATCATTTCTTCGAGCCGCCAGGTAGAAGAAGTTTCGAACGTACTTTCCAGACCAAAAATTAAGAATGTTATAGCTCATGAACTGATTGAGGAGTTTTTAATATTATTCTTTAAGTCCGTGGACATTGTAGAAACTAAAATTAAGATTAAGGTTTGTCGTGATGAAAAGGATAATTTTATTCTGGAGACTGCAATAAGTGGTAGTGTAGATTATATTGTAACAGAAGACAAAGATTTACTTGTATTAAATCCTTATGAAACCGTGAAGATTGTCACTGCTAAAGAGTTTTATAAAATAATATAATTGATGCAGCACTATTACCGTTCAAAGACCTTCGAGGTTTGTATATTCTAATTTCACATACAACCTTGAAGGTCTATTTTACTCGAATGCTGTTTAACAAAAATAATTTTTGTATCTTATTTAAAGAAAATATTTTTAATAAGAAAGAAAGGTTTATGAATACTATATTCCAAATCAATTCCGACGAACTTGACAATAGATTCATTGAATCTATAAAAGCGCTTTTTAAGAGTAAGAAAATTATTATCTCTGTCTCGGAGGATATTGATGAAACCTCTTACTTATTGCAATCAGATAATAATGCTAAAAGGTTATTTGATGCCTTAGATGACGTTAGACAAAACAAAAACTTGATTACAGTCAATTCAATTGATGAATTAGAAACCCTCGTAGACAATGCGAAAAATAGTTCTAACTAATTCAGCGCTAGAAGATTTAGTCTTTTGGTAAAAGAATGATGCTAAGACAATCAAAAAGATTTTTAACCTTATAGTTGATACCCAGAAAAGTCCATTCGAAGGAATAGGAAAACCCGAAGCGCTAAAGCATAACCTTACTGGTAGTTGGTCAAGAAGAATAGATGAAAAGAATCGTCTTGTTTACAACGTAACTGACGATGAAGTGATTATCATCTCTTGCAAATTCCATTATTAACAAAGATTGCTATTCATAGCCAGAATAAAGTTTGATGCCCCAAAACAATCCCATGTTCAGCTGAGTGTTTGAGACGCATCATCCCGCAAAAATAACGGGACAAGCCGATGCGTCTTCTACAGAATTCAAAAATTCATTTCATAATTTCTTTTAACTGCTTATCATCAACTTTTAACAAGCCGTTTGGAATCAATCTCGGTGTCAGTGTTTTCCAGTTTTTGTCTTTAGCAAAAACTTCTTTGAACATCGGCAATGCTTCTTTTAATCTTCCGTTATTCGCAAGCGTAACTGCCGTCCAATATTTCATTTCCAAATTATCCGGAAACATTTTCATTGCAGCAGAATATTCTTCCATAGCTTTAGCCATGTTGTTTTTCTCGGTTTGCAAATCGCCGTTGTTCATGTGTTCGTATGCGCGGTGAACTTTGAGAAGTCTTTTCAACTCAACAAGCGGATTTGGACTGTCGTCAACGCGGAGGTCAACCAATTTATCTTCCCAAACTTCTC
>JAMCWE010000228.1 GCA_023475265.1 Bacteroidota bacterium | reverse complement strand
GATTCCACTTTATGTTTGGCTGCCTGATGCAATGGCTGGTCCTACTCCGGTTTCAGCATTGATTCACGCTGCTACAATGGTTACTGCCGGTGTTTATATGGTTGCACGGTGTTCTATTATATTCGCATCAGCGCCTGCAATTATGACTGTCGTAGCTGTAGTTGGAGTTCTCACTGCTATATTTGCCGCTTCCATTGGTTTAGTTCAAAACGATATTAAAAAAGTTTTAGCTTATTCAACTATAAGTCAGTTGGGTTACATGTTTCTTGCAATGGGCGTTGGTGCGTTCTCTGCCGGAATATTTCATGTAATGACTCATGCATTCTTTAAAGCATTATTATTTCTTGGCGCCGGTTCAGTTATTCATGCAATGCATGATGAACAAAATATCCAGAACTATGGCGGACTGAAAAAATATATGCCGAAAACTTTCATTACATTTTTAGTTGCGTCATTAGCTATATCTGGAATTCCTCCTTTCTCAGGTTTCTTTAGTAAAGACGATATCCTTTGGTTTTCGTATGCAAATGGGAACATCTTTTATTGGCTGATTGGCGCTTTTACTGCATTGCTAACTGCGTTCTATATGTTCCGTTTAGTTTACTTAACTTTCTATGGCAAGGAAAGGTTTGGACACGATAAGCCCGCTTCGACTCAGCGAGGCGAGCATCCGCACGAATCACCAAAAGTTATGACCGTTCCTTTAATTGTTCTTGGAGTATTATCTACTATCGGAGGATTTATAGGTATACCCACAATTTTTTCTGGCGAAGGTGGTAATGCTTTTGAGAATTGGCTTGAACCAATTTTCAGTAATGCACAATCGAAGTTAGCTATGTTTGGTTCTCACAGTCATTTTGAAGAAATTATATTGATGTTAGTTACTGTTGTTGGCGCTATTCTTAGCATTTTATATGCAAGATATCTTTACCTACAAAAAACTGAATTGCCAGCTCAGTATAGTAAAAAGTTCAAAGGAATTTATAACCTTCTATGGAATAAATATTTTATAGATGAAGTTTATGATGCGGCTGTCGTTAACCCCATTAAGCTGGGTTCCGATAAAATACTTTGGAATTTTACAGATAACAAACTAATCGACGGCTTAGTGAATGGAGTTGCATCCTTGATCGAATATATTTCTAGAAATATTCGAAAAGTTCAAACCGGTGTTGCACAAATTTATGCAGTTGTAATGATGCTGGGAATTGTTGTTGCTTTATTCTGGTTAATATTTAGTTTATAATTTAGCCTTATACTACTAATTATGGAAAACAATCATTTGATATCATATTTACTTCTCACTCCTTTAGTTGGTGGAATATTACTTCTATTCATAAATAAGAATAAAGTAGATTTTATAAAATATTTTGGATTTGCTATTTCCGTTATCGCTTTTATAGTTTCTTTATTTTTATATACCGGCTATGATATAAACAAAAGTGGATTCCAACTAATTGATAAATTTACCTGGGTTGAAAATCTTCACATCAGTTACCATGTCGGTATTGATGGAATTTCTCTTCTCCTTGTTTTGCTTACTACTTTCCTTACGCCTTTAACCTTGCTATCAAGCTGGAAAGCTATATCGAGCAGAGTAAAAGAATTTACTTTCTTCATGTTAATGTTAGAAGTAGGAATGCTTGGAGTATTTGTTTCACTAGACATGTTTTTATTTTATGTATTTTGGGAAGCAATGCTAATCCCAATGTATTTTATAATCGGTATTTGGGGCGGAGACCAGAGAATTTACGCTTCGGTAAAGTTTTTCCTTTACACAATGTTCGGCAGCTTACTGATGCTTGTTTCAATTATCTGGCTGGCGGTTTATGCTTCAGCGTCGCTTGGACATTTCTCAACAGACTTAGTTGAACTTTACAATGTTGGTCCAACAATCCAAACAACTATTCAGAATTGGATGTTCTTAGCATTTGCATTAAGCTTTGCAATTAAAGTTCCAATATTTCCACTTCATACTTGGCTTCCGGATGCACACGTACAAGCACCGACTGCCGGAAGCGTTATTCTTGCCGGAGTTTTGCTTAAGATGGGAACTTATGGTTTATTAAGATTTTGTTTGCCTCTTTTCCCGCAGGCTTCAATTTATTTCGCTCCATATATTTCAGTGCTTGCAGTCATCGGAATTATATATGGTGCATTAGTCGCAATGGTTCAAAAGGATATGAAGAAGCTTGTTGCATATTCTTCTGTTGCTCATCTCGGCTTTGTTGTACTTGGAATTTTTGCCATGACTCAAGAATCAATTCAAGGTGCAGTTATTCAAATGATAAATCACGGTTTGTCTACCGGCGCTTTATTCCTTTTGGTCGGAGTTTTATATGAAAGAACTCATACAAGAGAAATTTCAGAGTATGGCGGCATCGCAAAGATAGTTCCAATTTATGCGACCTTTTTAATGATTGCATCATTGTCATCAATCGGATTACCGGGATTGAATGGATTCGTTGGTGAGTTTTTAATTTTACTTGGTTCTTTCAAATCACCTGTTTTGAATAATTGGTGGTTCACCGTATTTGCAACCAGCGGCGTTATCTTCGCTGCCGTTTATCTTCTTTGGATGTATCAAAGAGTTATTTTTGGTGAAGTTAAAAATCCAAAGATGAATAGTTTAACTGATATGAACAAAAGAGAAATTTTTATTCTTGCTTCAATATTTGTATTTATTGTTTGGATTGGAATTTACCCAAATACATTCTTAAATATTTCTGCTAAATCAACGCAAACAGTTATTGAACAAGTTTTGCCTACTAAAACTTTAGGTTTGAAGTAGGATGATTAATGTCTATTAAAAGAACGATTAGAATATTCGTTTTTTCTTTTTCATTATTGTTCTTTCTCAATTTTAATGCTGAGGCTGCACAGATTGCTAATCAAACAGCCGCAGACACTGTAATGAAAGTCGCAATTTCAGAATCTCCGGTTCATTCGCTTCCATCATCTTTTATGATTGCACCTTTTATTCTGCTATTGATAATGATTGCAACCGGTCCGCTTTTTTATAAACATTTTTGGGAGAATCATTATCCCAAAGTTTCGATCTTGCTGAGCCTGGTTGTTGTTGCTTACTATATTCTTTTTCTTAACAACACAGCCAGTCTTTTTGGTTAAGAAAAAGAATATATTTCTTTTATAGCGCTTTTAAGTTCGTTATTTGTTGCATCAGGTGGAATACTCATTAAAGTTGATAAAAAATCCACTCCATTTCTAAATGTTTTATTCTTACTGATTGGAGCGGTGATATCAAATGTAATTGGAACTACCGGCGCTTCAATGCTGCTGATAAGACCTTACATCAAGATGAATAGGAATCGCATAAAGCCTTATCATATTATATTTTTTATTTTTATTGTTAGCAATGTTGGAGGAGCTTTAACACCAATCGGCGATCCACCTTTGTTCCTTGGGTTCTTAAGCGGTGTCCCATTTTTCTGGGTTATAAAAAATGTCTGGTACATTTGGCTGCCGGCATTATTGTTAATCCTTTTTGCATTTTACTTATTCGATTTAAATAATAAAAAAGATACCAGTAAGGGAATTGAATACAGCGGTAAAATTCAATTTAAAGGATATAAAAATTTAATTTATTTAGCCGTAATAATAATTTCGGTTTTTATTGATCCGGTTATTTTTTCATGGGTGCCGAATTTATCTCCGCTTCCATTTGGAATTAGAGAGATAATTATGTTTGCAGTAGTTTTTCTGTCTTATAAAACAGCCGATAAGGAAATTCTAAAAGATAATGAGTTTGATTTTGAACCGATTAAAGAAGTAGCCTATTTGTTCATTGGAATTTTTGCAACAATGATTCCTGCGCTTCAGTTAATAGCATATGAAGCACGAACTATTGGAGATAAATTAAATGCCGGAGTTTTTTATTGGGCGACTGGTTCCTTATCTGCAATACTTGATAATACTCCGACCTATATGAATTTTCTCAGTGCGGCAATGGGCAAATATGGATTGGATGTTGCAGTAAAAACCCATGTGCAGCAATTTGTTTTAGTAGACGATATTTATTTAAAAGCAATTTCTGTTGCTGCAGTGTTCTTTGGTTCCTTAACTTATATTGGAAACGGTCCAAATTTTATGGTCAAATCAATTAGTGAAAGATCAGGAATTGAAATGCCGAGTTTTTTCACTTACATAGTTAAATATTCGCTCATAATTCTTGTTCCTATTTTTACTGTAATCTGGCTTCTTTTCTTTTATGGGAAAGGTTAATCGATGAAAACGATTGAAGATTCATTGAAAAATAATTTGAAAGGTCTATACTATGGTAATAGGATTCTATTACCATTCAATTGTTACTTGTTAAAAGTAATTATAGAAGATGACATTATCATGGACTTTTCGCCAAACTCGAAATCAATTTATGTCCATGAAGAAGACAATTTTACTGAAATTTATTTTAAGCAGTTTAAGAATATTAAAGATACAGTTTCGAAATATGAAACTATCAAATTGATTGCTGTTGAAAAAGCAAAGGACATTTTTAATTTCGATAATCATTACAAATTAGCAGTTCATATTGAAGAAGAACACAAATTAACAATTGAAAAAACAGACGAAGATATATTATTTATAGAATAAAATCATGCTGAACAATATTCAAGAATTTTACAACTTATTACCGCTGATTATAATCGGTGCGGGTATTTTAATTTCACTTATCATAGAAATGTATTCTAAAAAAAGTGAAGTTTATCTGCCGTGGTTTTCCATCTTAATTTTTTTGGCTTCCGGATTCCATGCTTTAGCAAATGTTAATTCGGTTTCAATCATTCTTCAAAATATGCTTGCAACCGGCGGGACAGTATACATCTTCTATTTTATTTTTACATTTGGTGCGGCTATTGTTTCTTTACTTTCCATCGATTACTTGAAAAAATATGGAACTTATTACGGAGAGTTTTATCTTTTGCTTCAAACCTCAGTGCTTGGTATGATGCTTATGGCTGGCGCCAAAGATCTGTTCGTAATTTTTCTTGGCTTAGAAGTTATGTCAGTTAGCTTTTATGCTTTAGCCGGCATGAATAGAAAAAGATTGAATGCCAACGAAGCTTCACTAAAATATTTTTTGCTCGGCGCTTTTGCAACCGGATTTATTGTTTATGGAATTGCTTTAATCTATGGCACTGCTCAAACAACTTCTATTGATTTAATTGCATCAAGATTTTCATTATTACAACACAACCTATTGTTTGTTGCCGGTATACTTTTATTCTTAATCGGATTTTCTTTTAAGATTGCAGCTTTTCCATTTCACATGTGGGTTCCGGATGTTTATGAAGGTTCTGCTTCAACTGTTGCCGGATTATTTTCTACCGGCGGGAAAGCGGCAGCATTCAGTGCAATTATTATAACGCTTGGAGTTTTATTCAACGGCGCATTTCAAAATATTTTTGAACCATACCTTGCGGTCATTGCTGTTTTATCAATGGTGTTTGGAAGCATCGTTGCAATTGCTCAAACCAACATAAAAAGAATGCTCGCTTATTCATCAATTGCTCATGCTGGTTATATGATTATTGGATTAGCATCAGGAAATTTTGATGGAATAGCTGGGATAGTCTTTTATTTGGCTGCATATACTTTTATGAATTTAGGAGCGTTTGGTATTGTCGCTTTAATCGAAGGTAAGGAAGAAGCCAACCTTGAACTAAAATCCTATTCAGGTTTAGCTTCAAGAAATCCTATGCTTGCCGCTCTGCTTTCAATAATTATGTTTTCGCTTGCAGGCATTCCGCCGTTCGCAGGCTTCTTCGGAAAATATTATGTATTCATTTCTGCTATTAAAGCTCATCTAACCTGGTTAGCAATTGTCGGAGTACTATCAAGTGTTATTAGTGTTTACTTCTATCTAAGAGTTGTTGTGCTGATGTATTTCAAAGATGCTGAAACAGAGATTTCGCTTGAACGCAGCAATACAGGTTTGCTTGCTGTAATCATTTCAGTACTTTTTGTTATTGTTATTGGTATTGCACCGGGTACTTTAATCGGTTTGATTACTTCATTCTTGCATTAAAAATTCTGCAATTCTTGATTCAAATTAAAATCCTCTTTATTATAGGAAGTATTCGGTTTAATTTTATAGTTATAAACATTTATAATTAAGCCATAAGCTTAAAATTATGATACCTTTATTTTCCACAAATCAAATTAGAGAAGTTGACGAATACGCCATCAATAAACTAGGTATTCCCGGTTTAGTATTGATGGAGAATGCGGCAATTCAAATTTTTACAAATATAATTGAAAAAACAAATCACCTTACAAGAAGAAATAATATTGGGATTGTTTGTGGTAAAGGTAACAATGGCGGAGATGGTTTTGCAGCAGCAAGACATTTTGCAAATCACGGATTTAAAGTAAACGTTATTTACTTAGGTGATGAAAATGAAATGTCACCGGATTGTTTATCAAATTATAAGACACTTTCCAATTTAGCTGAAGACAACCAAAAGATTTTTCTTAAGAAATATACTTCAGGAAAAGATCTAAAAATAATTGAAGATTCAGATATAATATTAGATGCAATGCTTGGCAGCGGTTCGCAAGGATCACTAAGAGAAGCTTATAAATCAATAGTTGAAGCACTTAATAAAATGAAATCATTTAAAGTTGCTGTGGATATTCCGACAGGACTTAATTCAGAAACCGGTTTCGCTGAGATTTGTTTCAATGCTGATTTAACAGTTACACTAGGTGAATTTAAAAAAGGTCTATTCTTCGAAGATGGCTTCGTAAATAGTGGTGTAATTGAAAAGGGAGATATTGGTATTGGATTTTCTTTTTTCAATAAACTAAAAACTTCGGAATATTTAATTGAACCGGAAGATGCATTAAATAATCTGCCTATTAAGAAAAAAAATATTCATAAATATTCTTCCGGTAAAGTATTAACAATTGCCGGTTCCGGCGCTCTTCCGGGAGCTGCTGTAATGACTGTCAAAGCAGCGCTTAAAGTTGGTGCGGGAGCTTCAATTTTATGTTTCCCTAAATCAGTAAGAAAATTAATTTTTAATAAAGCCTCAGAGGTTGTAGTTAATTCTTACGAGGATGATGGGAAAGAATTCTTATCGAGAAAAAATATTAAAGAGCTTGAGAAAAAATTGGAGTGGGCTGATGCATTAGCAATTGGTCCTGGTCTCGGAAGACAAACTGAAACTCAAGAGGCAGTTTTAGAAATATTAAAAAAGAAAAAATGTAAAAGAATAGTTGTAGATGCTGATGGAATTTATGCTCTAAATGATGATCGATATAGAAATGTTGATTTAGAAAGCATAATTCTAACTCCGCATCATGGAGAATTTGCAAACTTAATAGATATTGATATATCTGAATTAAAGAAAAATATTTTGTACTACGGTAAAAAATTTGTTGAGGAAACCGGTTCATATTTGGTATTGAAGGGAGCGCCGACAATTATTTTTACTCCAAACGGAGATGTTTTAATAAATACAACCGGTAATCCAGGTATGGCAAAGTTTGGAACCGGAGATGTTTTAACTGGAACAATTGCAGGTTTGTTATCTCAATTAAAAGACCAGGAGAAGGCGGCTATTGCCGGAGTATATATTCATAGTCTTGCTGCGGATTTGCTTGTAAATGATTTTTCAGAGTTTGGATATACAGCAACAGATATAATCAAAAAACTGCCAGCTGCAATAAATTTTTTAAGTAAATCAATTAATCTGGAAACAACTTAGTGCTAGATTATTTAGAAAAACATAAGACAAGACTTGTGTACCTGCCATTGATTATTTATTGGCTGATACTATTAATAGCTACTTCTTTGCCTGGTTCCGATATGCCGGATATTCATGTGAGCGATAAGATTGAACATTTTACAGGTTATGCGATACTTACAATTTTAATAACTTTTACTTTGCTTGTTCAATCAAAATATAAAATAGTAAAAGAGAAAGCTTATCTTGCCACAATGATTATTGTGTCGGTATACGCTGCCCTGGATGAGCTCCATCAATTATTTATACCAGGACGAGATTGCGATATTTTTGATTGGACGACGGATTTTCTTGCAGCTTGTTTTGGTATCCTTGTTGTGTATTCACTTGTTAAATTAGTACGGATAAAAGCAAAGATATAACTTCATTTTACAAATTAATTTAAATTGTAATATTCAGTTTATTCATTTAGTAATTCCATTTGGAATTGAAATAGATTCAAAAAATGGGTGAAATGAATTTTATTTAATAGAAATATTTACAAATAACAAAGCTTCATGCCTGCTAAAAGTAAAAAGATAAGGAATAAAGGATTGGTTGCTGCTGCAGTAATTTTAATTTTATTGTGCGATCTTATATTTTTATTTTATATTAAATATGAAAACCAAGGACTTGAGCTTTCAGATTTCAGCTTATTTTATATTGGAAATATTCTCAATATTTTATTTACAGTTGCAGCAATACTTGGAGTAATTCTTTATTCAATAAAAGTGAAAAATGAATTTAACGCTGCTCTTCTAATATCCTTTTCAGTAATTCTATCTTTGTTATTATTATTTGCATATATCAGTACAAAAATTTCTCTTCCTTTGCCAAATGATTATTTGCTCGATCATCCGTTAAAAAAAATTGCCATTGGTTTTCTATTCTCGTTATATCAATACTTCCAATTTTTATTTATTGGAATTGTTTGGTTCTATTTGCTTGGCGGAAAAGAATTAATTTATCTGAGGGCTGTTGTAAATTCAGCCGCTTTGGTTATGGTTCTATTATTTTTAGCCTTCATCTATATCAATTTGAAAAAAACTAATAATAAAAAAATTTCACCGGTAAAAAATGCGACTAACGTTGCGATAGTTTTGGGCGCCGCCGTTTGGTCTCATAATTCGCCAAGCCCAAGCTTAGCTGCAAGAGCAGACAAAGCTGTAGAGCTTTTAAAAAATGGCGAAGTGAATAAAATTCAACTTACTGGCAGCAACGCACCGGGTGAATTAAGTGAAGCTGAAGTTGCATTTAATTATATTAAATCGGAAAATGTCGATACTTCTAAAATTTGGTTAGAGGATAAAACGGTTTCAACTGCTGAGCAAGTCCGATTTATAAAAGATCAGATTTTAACAAAGAAAAAAATTGGAAATGTAATTATAGTTTCTGATTCTTATCATTTAACGCGCGTTAGAGAAATGTGCAGGTTCTATAAAATTAAAATCGGCATGGCAGCTTCGGATCTTAAACTAAACTTTCAACATAATCTTTATTATAAAATGAAAGAAAGCATTGGTTTGCTTGTGTTTTGGTTCTTTGCTTTATAACAAGTTCAAGAATATTTTAGTATTCACTTTATATTGATTTATTACAGGTTTAATTAAAAATGTCTCACGTATTTAAACGACGAATTGTTAGAGAAAAAGCTCTTCAAATTTTATATGCTTATACAATGAATAAAGAATCCCTTGATGCCTTAGTCGGTGCTACGCTTTCCGATGTAACAGATAAAGCTGATAAAGATTTTGCAGACGAGCTGGTTCATAAAGTATTAGCGCATAAAGATGAGCTGGATAAGGAAATTAAAAAAAGAGTTGATAATTGGGAGATGAATAGAATCGCGATTATCGATAAAATTTTATTAAGGATGGGAATTTGCGAGCTTTTATATTTCCAGGATATCCCGCCGAAAGTTTCAATCAACGAAGCGATAGAAATTGCAAAACTTTACAGCACCGCTGGCAGCGGGAAATTTATAAATGGAATTCTTGATGCGGTTCTGACTGAATTAAAAGATACCGGCACTCTGAAAAAAACCGGCCGCGGACTTATTGAGGAAAGCATCTCCAAATCTTCTCCTAAAAATAAAACATGAAATCTAAAGGCAAAATTTTTTTCTGGACTTTGTTTGATTTTGCCAATACTGCATTTTCTGTCATCATCGTTACGGTAATATATTCAAAATATTTTTCCAATTATGTTGCAGGCGGAAAGAAGTGGCTTTGGGGATTAGGTGTAAGCATTTCAATGATAATCGCCGCATTGCTAAGCCCTCCGCTCGGTGCCATCGCAGATGTTTCCCGTAATAGAAAAAGATTTCTTTTGATGTTCACATTAATTTCAGTTGTCTGTACTGCATTCATGTTTTATGTTCAGAAAGGCGATGTTCTTCTTGGATTGATGCTTTTCATTTTTGCCAACATTGGATTTGAGGCCGGCTTAGTTTTTTATGATGCATTCCTTCCAAACTTAACTGAGAAGAAAAATTTTGGGCGTGTTTCCGGTTATGGATTTGCGATGGGATATGTTGGCGCACTTGCTGTCCTACTTATTATTATGGTTTTACTTCCCGCCGAAACTTCGCCGGATTATTATTTTTATGTTCGATTATCATTTGTGGTTGCAGCAGTCTTTTTCCTTTTCTTTTCCATTCCGCTTTTTCTTTTTGTTAGTGAACCAAAATTGAGTTCGCCTGTAGAAAAATCTGCAATTAGAATTGGTCTGCAAAAAAGTAGAAGAACTTTAAAAGCATTATTCGTGCATAAAGAATATCCTTCAATCTCACGCTTTCTGTTAGCATTCTTCCTTTATAACGATGCTATCATAACCATAATTGCATTTGCGTCAATTTTTGCCTCAAGCATTTTGAAGATGACCGACGAACAAATAATATATTTCTTTGTGATTGTCCAAAGCACTGCTGTTGCCGGTTCATTTATCTTTGGAATTATCTCCGATCATATTGGGCCGAAAAAAACAATAACAATTACTTTAGTGATATGGCTGGTAGTTGTTGTCGGTGCTTTTTTAGTGCAGAATGTTTTTCAATTTTATCTTGTAGGTTTATCAGCTGGACTTGCTATTGGTTCATCTCAATCAAGCAGCAGAAGCTTGATGGCTCTATTAACTCCGAAGGAAAGGGAAGCAGAGTTTTTCGGATTTTATGACGGCTTATTTGGCAAATCCTCCGCAGTAGTTGGACCTTTGTTTTACGGAATTATTTCTGATTTGTCTAATCAAAGATTTGCGGCGCTTGCTATCGGATTATTTTTTCTTGTCGGATTAATTATTTTGCAAAGGGTAGAAGTTCCGAAAT
This sequence comes from Bacteroidota bacterium, assembly GCA_023475265.1. GTDB lineage: Bacteria > Bacteroidota > Ignavibacteria > Ignavibacteriales > Ignavibacteriaceae > FEN-1297. The sequence continues at coordinate 26,148 of JAMCWE010000228.1, read as the reverse complement.
TGAGAACTGTCAGCGAAAACTAATTCAAAATATTTTTTATTCTTAGTGGCTAATAGTGTTTTGCCACAAAGGCACCAAGTCACGAAGTTAAAGCAAAGAAATTTAAATCGCTTTCATAACAATCAAAGTTAAATCATCATGGGAAGGGGAGGAGTCGGTGAAGACAGCAATATTATCTAAAATGGATTCTTGAATTACTTTTGCCGGTTTATCCGCATTTCTTGAAATAACATTCATAAATCTTTCTTCACCATATTCTTGAAGATAATTATTCATCGCTTCAACAACGCCGTCGGTATAAAAAATTAATATATCACCAGGCTTAGGTTGAATCTCAATCTCCTCAAGTGAGTTTTCAAAAATAGAATTATGGCTCAATCCAATTCCCATTCCCCGCGGAATTATGTTATGGCATTTTTGATCATTCTTGCTATAAACAATTAATGGCATATGCCCGGCTCGCGAAAGCAAAATAGAACCTTTTGAATTTAGACAAGCTAAGCTGACAGTAAAGAATGAACCTCTCTTCAAAATTCTTGTAAGATTTTTATTCAGCAGAGTTAATATAGTTTTGGGAGAATCATTATGTGTAATCAAGTAATGTAATATTGCCTGAACTTGTACCATGGGTAACGCTGCTGCCATGCCTTTGCCGGAAATATCCCCAATAACAATATAAGTTTTTTCCGGTGAGGATTCTCGAACTATGAAATCAAAATAATCTCCGCCTACTTCGCGAGCGGCTTCTGAATAACAGCTAATCTCATAATATTCATTCTCCGGCGGTTCTTTAGGCATTAAGCTGGTTTGTATTTCGCGGGCAACAGCAAGCTCATCTTTTGCGATCAGCTTATCGGCGAGCTCAAACGCCAATATTAAATTTACAATAATGAATCCAAACCATAAGTAATGAGGTTGGTTTGTAAAGAAACCAAAAACAAAAAGAACCAAAGCTATAGAATAAACCAGTCTTCTTACCGGGGTAAGCTGCAGAAGGAATGCAACAAATAAGCTGCGCACAAATCTGAACATACCTCGGGGAGACTTGCGCAACTCCTCCGGCTGTTTCATTTTCTTTACATAAAAATTGTAAAGCTCAGGTAAATCTCTTTTAACTAATTTTTCAATTTCTTTATAACTCAAATCGCTTGTATAGAAATCATAAAGACGATTAAGACGTTTGAACATTTGTTACTTAGTTCCTTCAGTTGTTTTAGATCTTGATTCCAGATACTGGATTCTGGATACTTGGTACTGGAAAAATACGATCATCACTTTATATTCATTTAAACACGGCATAATTTCTCAGCCGCTTCCAGCAATACTTCATCTCTTTTTGCAAAACAAATTCTAACTAATTTCCTGGAATTATTTTTAGAATAAAACGGCGATAGCGGAATAACTGCAACTCCAATTTCCCTAGTTAAGTATTCTGAAAATTCATAATCGTTTTTATCTGATATGGCTGAATAATCAAGCAATTGAAAATAAGTACCTCTTGTTTTGTTCAGCTTAAAGCGGGATTCTTTCAAAGCATTAATTATTAAATCTCTTTTCTTCTGATAAAAAAGTCCGAGACTTAAATAATGATTTTCGTTTGCCATATAATCAGCATAAGCATTTTGAATCGGAGTATTAACAGCAAACACAATAAACTGATGAAGCTTTCTAAATTCTTTCATTAAATATTCCGGCGCAGCACAGTAGCCGATTTTCCAGCCCGTTGTATGATACGTTTTTCCAAACGATGAAACTACAAATGTTCTTCTTGCAAGTTCGCCGGAACGAGAAACGCTAATATGCCGGTTTCCGTCAAACACAATATGCTCGTAAACTTCATCGCTTAAAATTAAAATATTTGTATCCCTTGTAATTTCTTCTAAATTTTTAAGATCGGCTATATTTATTACACTGCCGGTCGGATTGTGTGGTGAATTGATAATAATCAATTTGGTTTTGTTTGTAATTGAATCTTTACATCTATCCCAGTCGATAGAGAAATCCTTTTCCCTTAAAGGGATAAAAACCGGAACCCCGCAGTTAGCAATAACACCAGGAGCGTATGAATCATATGCCGGTTCAAATATAATTGCTTCATCGCCGGGATTTATTACTGCAGATATAGCAGTGAACAAAGCCTGGGTTGCCCCGGCAGTAATATTGATTTCTGTTTCGGGATTGTATTTGTGTCCATATAATTTTTCTATCTTAGAAGAAATTCTTTCACGAAGTAAAGGCAAGCCGGGCATCGGTGCATATTGATTATGGCCTGCCTGCAAATAATGTACAACTAATTTTTTCAAATCTTCGGGGCAATCAAAATCTGGGAAACCTTGAGAAAGATTTATAGCGCCGTAGTCCGCCGCCATCTTGAACATGGTTGTGAAAATGGTAGTGCCTACATTCGGCAGCTTGGAAAAAATTTTTGTATTTGATTCTTCCATAAAATTATTCTGCAATTATGATAAGCAATTTAATGATTCTTGATTAATTAAGCATCAACAGAAGGGGGCGGGGGATGAGTATTAATTTTGCCATATAATTTTCATGCAAACTCTGAAGGAAGATGCTGCGAAAACAAATTTCCGTGTAATGTGATTTAATAAAAGCTAAAATAATATTTATAATTGTCTGGAAGCCTTCCGGATTTATAAAATGTAATTTGGGATTCTAAAACGGCAGCGCAAGATTATAAAATGGCAAACCGGAATCCTAAAATGCCTCGTGGGATTGTAAAATGGCATTTTAGAATCGTAAAATGACAGAACGGAATTGTAAAATGCCTCGTGGTTTATTAAAATGAGAGAAATTTTCTTAAAATGACAATTTGGAGTGCTAAAACGGTGCCTGGTTCTATAAAATGAGAAAAAATTTCGTAAAATGACGTGTGGTTTCCTAAAATGAGTGCCGGGATTGAAAAATAACGAATTTCGAAGAAAAATTAGGCTTTGATTGGTTAATGAAATAATGGGAGGTGAAGATAAAACGTAAAGTCTTGATTGCAAAAAATATATCACTTCTAAAGAAGTTTAGAAATTTATTTATTGGTTTAGGTTTAATAATATATCACTCTTAGCAGAGTGAAGGCAAGAAGGAAATAAACACTAGAGGCATTAAATAATATTAAGCGGAAAATATTATAGTTTATAATAAAATTATTTTATAAGTTGAACAAGTATTTGTATCGGCACTATGCGGGAATATGAATTGGGCGAGCTGCGATGTCAATTCAAAATTAAAAATGAAAAATTTTATAGGTGATAGATGTGCAGTGGATATTTTTAAATGTTCTGAATTTAGTTTGAATTTTTATGAATAGGAATGTAGATAGGCGGCTTTGTGCAGGTCTATGTTCCCAAGATAATAATTATGCGCAGTATAAGTAATAGTTAGGCAATTCAAAATATAGAGGTGGATAAATGGAAAAAGCTTATTTCTTTCGCAATTCTATAACACGAGTTGCGCTTTTATTAATCATTTTAACTTCTTCCATTAATTGCGGGGTAAAAAAACAAAAATATTTTACTCATCCAAATGCATACTTAGTTAATCAATTAGCGAATAAAAAAATAATAATGCTTGCAGATTTTGCACACAGTTATCCTCTCCCATATAAGAGCCTAATCTTTCTCCTTGATAAGTGGCTTGAAATGGTTAAATCCGGAGAATCAAAATCAGATAACATTGTTTTGGTTTTAGAAGCAGATACTCAAGAGGTTTCAAATCTTAAGAATTTTATTGCAACCGGAAATTTAACTCCTCTTATTAAATTCTGGTTGCCTTATAATACTCTAGAATGGATAGAATTTTGTGAAGACTTAAGAAATATTTCTTTGAAAGTTAAAAGCTTCAATGAGCAAAGAGAAGTCCCCAAAATATATTTTGACATCCTCGCCGGTGAGACATTTAACGTATTCGATAATCCTGAAGGAATAAAACGGACAAGGGAAGAAGATGCAAAATTTTTTGTTAATATCAGAGACAGCCTTTCTGCAAAAAGAATAATTAATTATTTAGCTAAAAATAAGAATAAAAAGGCTATAATTTTTTATGGAAACATGCATCTAATCAAAAGCAATGTGCATAAAAATGTTGGTAATGCATTGCCGGAATCAGAAACAAAAGGTTTTTATTTAGCGCATTATTTAATAGAAAAATTTGGCGCAGACTCAGTCCTTTCGATAAACCAGTGGAAAGCACCAAAACAAATGCTGGAAAACTCTCCCTTTGCTGCTGCCGGGGATTCAAATATATTTGTTTACAGTCGCGATATTACATGGGAAAATATTCCAAGTTGGCGGTGGGAAGATTTTGATGGGTTTATTTTAAGGAGAGAGGAACAATCTCCAGCGCATTACCTTGCTTATATTTTTAGTAAGAACGTAATTGAAGCAGATATCAGTAGAATGCAGTACTTAGAAAAATACTTACCCGGCGCTTTAGCTGAAAGATATTATAATGAAGCAAAGGAATCTTTACAAATGTTAACCGGGCAAAAATTTAATAAAATATCTGAATGGCAAACATGGTTTAAAGAAAATAATTATGACGGAATAAATAGATTAGATTCAAAAGAATTTGAGAAAGAAATCTTTGATAGGTATTACAATAATCCCGCTGATATTAAAACAAAATTATTATTACGTGAATTAGGTTTCGGTCCTGCAATTATGGGAACACAATTACTTCCTAAGTTAGAGTGGGAAAGTATTTGGAAAGATGTCCTACCAAAAATAAAATATCTCGATGCAGTTGGAGTATTATGGGTAGGGACTACAAAGGAAAAAATTGAAGCCAGCAAATATTTATTAACGATGGTGCATGGATTTATGCCTGGACAAAAATTCAAACCTCAGGATTATTTAAAGTTGTACAGAAAATATTATGAGAGAGTTGATTACTAATAAAAGAAATTGCCTAACCTCTTTAATAAGTAAATAGTCCCGCCTTCGCTTGATGGCTATGGCGGGCAGGCAAGAGAATAATAAAATCCAATGACAAAAAAGTTTTGTAAAAAAATAATAAAGGCAGGTCCCGCCAAGGAACATCGGGACAAGCTGGGCAAAAAACAACAGCGTTATGCCTTATCAAAATATGGACATAAGACTTAAATATTAGGTAATAAGTAAAATGGATAATACAAGAATATTTAGAACCACTTTTGCTAGTGTCTATCCGTTGTATATACAAAAAGCGGAAAGGAAAGGACGCACAAAAGCAGAAGTAGATGAGATTATATTTTGGCTAACAGGATATAATAGGCAAACATTGCAACAACAAATCGACAATAAAAGTGATTTTAAATCATTTTTCGAACTGGCACCGCAAATCAATCCAAATGTTTCAAAAATTACCGGTGTAATTTGTGGTTATCGCGTGGAAGAAATAGAAGACAAACTAATGCAAAAGATTCGTTATTTAGATAAGCTGGTTGATGAATTGGCAAAAGGAAAGACAATGGAGAAGATTTTAAGGAAGTAAAAAGTATTAAAGAGAAAATCAAAAAAAGCATTGTGTAAAGTCAAACTTACAGGCAAAGAAATGTGGACGTGCTATCGCAACATCACTTTGGCAAAGTAAGGTTTATCGGTATATAAATTAAAATATTTCACTTAGATATTTTTTATAATATTTTATAAAACAAATATTAAAAGAATTTAGCGGCAGTTAAATTGATAAATAAATAAAAACTGTATAACCGAAATCAAAGCGACTGCTTTAAAGTATGCGGCATTTGCAAGTTAGTGGCGTTAGTTGCTCTTTGAGTGTAGTGAACAAAACAAATTTATAAAGAATTATCTGCAGTAGTTTTCAAAACTATGTTGCCGATGTTAGGCGGCGGCTTAAAAACAATGCCTTATACAATAAACATTTGGTTGCAAAAAAGAGTATTTAAAGTTAGTTTTGAATATGATATCAAATGAAGATAAATATAAATTATTAGAAATAGCCAAAAGATATAATGTTTCAAAGCTGTATCTTTTCGGCTCAAACATAGAAGACAAAAGAGCCGCCAATGACATTGACCTGGCTGTAGATGGAATAGAAAATTCTCTATTCTTTAAATTTTATAGTGAGCTAATATTTTCTCTTTCAAAACCAGTAGACTTGATTGACCTAAAGAAGAAATCTTTATTAAATGAAATGATAAAGTCTGAAGGTGTTCTTCTTTATGGATGAAAGATTATCTAAAAAGATAAATGCTGAATTAGAAAACATTGACGAAGTACTTAAAGAAATTCCTACCCATGAAAAGCTTCCGTACTTATCCACTTTAGAGCTTGCAGGCGCAGCCGCTCTGCTTCATAATTTTTATAACGGGATAGAAAATATATTAAAACAAATATTTATAGCAGAGAACATTGAAATACCAGAAGGCAAATCTTCACATAAAGAGCTTATTGAAACCGCTGTGAAAAGTAAAATAATATCTGAAGGGTTGAAAAATTCTTTAGGTGAATATTTGGCTTTTAGACATTTTTTCAGCCATGCTTACGCATTAGACTTATATGCTGACAAAATGGAACCTCTGACCCAAAATGCAAAAGAAGTATATTCGAATTTTAAAAAAGAAATAAATAAATATCGATAATCATATCCGCGCATAACATCTTTAATCTATCAATAGCCGAGCGGGTGAAAAGCCACCGCATTATACATTCCCGATTACAGTTGAATAATTAAATAAATAATAGCATTTTTATTTTATGAAAAAGGACTTGAAGGAAATATTGCTAATTCTTCGGAAACTGATTCCGTACATAAGTCAAAACTATGGAGTAGCTTCAATAGAAGTTTTTGGTTCATATGTTAGGAACCAACAAAATATTAATAGTGACATAGATATTCTCGTAACTTTTTCAAAAGTACCTACACTAATAAAGTTTGTTGAATTAAAAAATTATCTTTCCGATAAGTTAGAACTTAATGTTGATTTGGTAATGAAAGATTCATTAAAGCCAAGAATTGGCCAAAATATTTTAAATGAATCTATTGCTGTATGAAAAATCATAGGGATTATTTAGACTACCTCAACGATATTTATGATTCTATAAATAAAGGTATCGCTTTTATCAACGAAATGTCTTATGAAGATTTTAGCAAAGACGAAAAGACGCAATTTGCATTGATTAGAGTTATAGAAGTTATTGAGAAGCAAGCAAGAAAATACCTGCCGAAATAAAAACACAATCACAAGAAATTCCCTGGCGAGAAATTAGCGGAATGCGAGACATACTTATTCACGATTATTTTGGAGTAAATGTTCAAGTAGTTTGGGAAACTGCTCAAAATGATTTTCCAATATTAAAAGAAAAACTTCAAAAATTAATTCAAGATTTAAGCAAGTCGTAAAAACGCATAATAACTTTAATCCATAAAAAGCCGGGCAGGCGGGTGAAAAGCCACGGTGTTAGGCAATAATAAAATATTTGGTTATTTATGTATGAATAAATTATAAGAACAATAGAAATTGCCTTTGCTATTGGATTAGTTTATTTAAATATATTACAAATGTAAGAGGTGTGTATGAATTCTTTAAAGAAATATAAATATAATGGCGCACGTTCATTAATTTTATTACACGAAAAACATTTATTATCATGTTTACTTACGTGGCGTGAAGCTAAAAAAATTGGCGTTATTTTGCCTGAAACTGACGATAAGAATTATGAATCTTTAGATACTTTACTTAGGCACATTTTAAGAGCTGCTCGAAATTATATGATCTGGATATGTATTAAATTGAATCTACCGGATCCTAAAATTGAAAAGGAACCTGAACCAGAGTTAATTGAAATGAAAGCAAATGAATATGTCTCACACCTAATTGAAAAATGGCGTTTGCCGTTGTCAGAAATACCGGAAGAGAAATTTCACTCTCCTACTTATACTTCCAACTGGGGAGTTGAATATTGTATTGATGCTATGCTTGAGCATGCGGTTATGCATCCAATTCGCCATGAGTTTCAACTCCAGAATTTAATTGTTAATCAAAAATAAGCTGCATGAATAATAATTCTAATAACTTCACTGAAAATATCGCCTGAAATTTATCCAATGGTTGATTTGCAAAGTAACTTGATTATTTATTTTGTATAGGGTCTAGGAAATAAATGAGATTACCTAATATCTTTAATCCGTCAAAAGCCGGCCCACCGCAGTGCGGGGCAGGCATGTAAGTAAAGAGTCCCGCCTTCGCTTAACTGCACGCCGGGGGATGTCTGGCAACAGGCATTCCTACCATAACTAAACCTAAAGTTTATCTTTTTGAAGTCCTAAAGGGTTGCAAATATTGTCCAACAAGCGTAGCAAATATTTTGAAAAAATCTGCTCAAAAAGCAGGAATAACAAAAACTGTTACGCCACATATGCTGCGTCATATTTTTGCAACTCACTTGCTTGAATAGGGTATAGATTTAAGATATCTTCAAGAGTTGCTGGGCCATAATAGTTCCAAGACTACTGAAATATATACACACGTCTCAAAAAAGGTTATTGATAGAATCATGAATCCTATTGATGATTTTTTTGAACAAGATTAGTATAATTGTAAAAAAGAAATATATAAACAATAGTGCTTATACCGTCAATTTGGGCGGATAAGAACAATGAAATATACACAAACGTTTGTGTGCAATCTCTTAATCATTCAGTAAAATAGTAAGAACAAATAAGAATTCAATTTAAAATGAAAAAAACAATCAACTTATTACTAGTATTATTACTTCACTTCTCTTCCTTTGCGCAAACCATTTCTCGGATCGAACCTCAAAACTGGTGGGTAGGGATGAAATGGAATACAGTAACCTTGCTCATTTATGGCAATAATATTTCAGAATTACAACCATCTTTCAATTACCCGGGTGTTGAATTAATCAAAAAGGAAAAAGTAGAAAACAAAAACTATTTATTCTTTACTATAAAAATTGACCCAACTGCAAAAGCTGGGAACGTAAAAATCAACTTTAGATTTAACAATAAAATTATCCTTTCTAAAGATTTTCCATTGTTAGATAGAGAAAAAAACAGTGCCAACCGAAGTAGTTTTACTACTAAAGATGCAATACTATTAATCATACCTGATAGATTTTCAAATGGAGACGCTAATAATGACATTGTTCCGAATATGAATGAAAAAACAGTTGATAGGACAATTGAAGATAAAAGACATGGCGGAGACATACAGGGTATTATCAATCATTTAGACTATATAAAGTCATTAGGTTTTACACAAATCTGGAATACACCCCTCATCGAAAATAATCAGCCCGAATACTCGTACCATGGCTATGCGGCAACTGATTTTTATAAAATAGATCCCCGTTTTGGCACAAACGAACAGTTCAAAACTTTGGTGCAAGAGGCCAAAAAAAGAGGTATAGGCGTAATTTGGGATGTTGTTTTAAATCATTGTGGTGATGAAAATTATTTTATCAAAGATTTACTTTCTAAAGATTGGATTCATTTTCCTGACACTAAAATTCGCTGCAATTTTCAAAAGTCAACTTTGTTCGATCCCTACGCAACAAAAATAGATAAGAAAGAATATGTAGATGGCTGGTTTGATAGGCATATGCCCGATTTGAATCAAAAAAATCCATTAATGGCAAAATTTCTTATACAAAATACAATCTGGTGGGTAGAATATGCCGGAATTTCCGGATTAAGAGAAGATACTTTTTCTTACTCAGATAAGGATTTTTTAACGAAATGGACAAAAGCTATTCTGGATGAATATCCCAATTTTAACATTGTCGGAGAAGAAATGACAACGCAGGCCGATATGGTAAGCTATTGGCAAATTGATAAAGTCAATAGAGATGGATATAAATGTTATTTACCCACTTTAATGGATTTTGCTTTAAATGAAAATGTCGTCAAAAGTTTTTCCTATTCCAATCCTTGGTATTCTTCGTGGCGGGACACCTACCAAAGCATTGCACAGGATTATCATTTTCCACATCCCAATAACCTACTTATTTTCCCTGATAATCATGACACAGACAGATTTTACTCAAGATTGAATAAGAATTTTGACAACTGGAAACTGGGCATTGCCTTGTATATGACGATGAGAGGAATACCGCAGTTTTATTACGGAACAGAAGTATTAATGACCAATGAAAAATCTGGAAATGATGGACAAAGGCGTGGAGATTTCTATGGAGGTTGGGTCAACGATTCCAAAAATGCATTTACTGGTATAGGACTCACAGCTCAGGAAAAAGAAGCACAACTTTATTTTTCCAAACTACTCAATTGGAGAAAAAATAAGACCGTAATACACAATGGGAAATTCAAACATTACGCTCCGCAGAATAATGATGTTTACATATATTTCAGATACAATGATAAAGAAAAAGTTATGATAGTTTTGAATAAAAATGCAGATAAAGTAAGCCTTGACATGAATAGATACAATGAAATGATACCAAATACATTTAAAGCGAAAGATATTATTTCGGATAAAGTAATGGAAATAAAAAACATTCTTGAAATTCCTGCAAAAACGGCTATGATTTTAGAAATAAAGTAAGACTGCACACAACTTTGGATTTTGTGCTAGTGGGGCTGGACAAACAAACATCAGTAGCATTGTTCTATTAAATAAAATTGTAAATAATTATTCCGGCTTCGTCCTAGGGACTACGCCGCGACAGGTTGGCTGGAACATAAAGTTTCTAAAATTGAGTGTGAAGAAGTATTTTTCAATAGTCCTTTGATTATTACAGATGAAGAAAGGAAGTTTTGGTCTAAAGCTGACTCTACCGATTATGTCGATTGGGCAAAAGCTAAGAAAACACGTTGTTAACTTCAATTTAATGGAAAGGCAGAAATGAAAAGATTAGCTATAATTTCGGATATTCATGGAAACATTCTTGCTCTAGAAGCAGTTGTTGCAGATATAAGAAGAAGAAATGTTGATGTTATTGTTAATCTTGGAGATCATATTTCTGGACCGCTTTGGCCGAAAGAAACAATAGAATTTCTAATGCAGCAGGAGTGGATTCAAATAAGGGGAAATCATGACAGGCAGTTGATTCAACAGTCGCCAGATGATCAAGGATTATCAGATAAATATGCATTTCAATATCTGGATAAAAAAGATATAGATTGGTTACATTCTTTGCCTTCACGAAAAGTTCTGGATCATGATATATTAGCAATTCACGGCACTCCACAAAAAGACACAGTATATCTTTTGGAAACAGTTGAAAACGGAAGATTGAGGTTTTCATCGCGAGAAGAAATAAAGTCAAGACTTATGGATACAACTTTTCAAGTTTTGCTTTGCGGTCATTCACATGTCCCGCGCATAGTTCATCCATCAGATAATAAAATAATTGTGAACCCGGGAAGTGTGGGTTTACAAGCTTATCAAGATGATTATATTGAACTTCATGTTATGGAACTGGGTTCACCAAATGCCCGATATTCAATTTTAGAGTATGAGGATAATAACTGGTTCGTTGAAAATATAGCAGTTCCGTATGATCATAAGAAAGCAGCTTTACAAGCTGGAAGAAATAGTCGTCCGGATTGGGAGATAGCTTTAGAGACAGGCTATATGAAAATATAAAATTTGCTTTTTGATTATTAAGAGGCACTTCAAAGGGTTCCTTTTGACAAGGCGACTGAACAAATTACTATTACTTTCAAAAGACTGACCTTACTATATTTTACAATATTTATTGTTATTCTAAAAGAATTAGTCGAGTATTGTGCTAACTATTTTTTTAACTGGGAGAGAAGTCATTGAAAAAATCAATATATGTACTATTCGTACTAGTCATTTCATCAATGGTCTTGGTTGTAAAAGGGAATCGAAGAAAGTGCCCCCTAAAAAAAATTCGAATTGATTCCAGCAGTTTAAATAAGTATATTTAATTAAACTTATTTCTATAAAAACTACATCGTAAAGATATAAATCGTATTTGAAAACGAATTTCAAGTACGTTTTAGATATTGCTCATTATTGAATTGGTTTTATTTATATAAGTGAATTGCCCTATCCATTCTGCAAAAAATAAATTCCATTTAAAGTGTAAAATATTATAGAGTAATTCATTTAAGGTTACGAAAAAAAAACTACATACAATAAACAAATGGAGGAAGGAATGAGTTCCAAATCGTTATTCAATTCTTTAATTGCAGGATTATTATTAATCCTAGTATCATTACCAGCAAAAGCACAGTATAAAGATTATTCATTAAAGTATGGTCTTCATTTTGATGGATTGCTTCCAGCCAATGAATTTAACAATTGGGAGTACGGGGTAAAAACTTCTTACTTAGGAAGAGCTTTTATTAGATTAGAATTCAACGACTTTCTTGAAGGGGATTTAGGAGCGGGATATGGAGAAAATGCCGGACTTGATTACAATCATAAGTACTATAAATCCATTATGTTTCCAATAGATTTTAGATTACATCTCAGTCCATTTAATTTAGCAGATTGGAATCCATATTTATTCGCCGGTATAGGTGCAATGTATTATGACAATAAGCTACTACCCGCTGTGGCTTCTCCTAAATCAATTAAAAAGTTTGGTTGGACGGGCATAATTCCAGTAGGTATTGGAGCGGAATTTAATTTAGTCCAAGGGGTACTTTTGGATATTTCAGGCGGAGTAGGATATTCATTAACAGATAATCTTAATTTTTATAAATTAGGTGAACCTTATGACGCGCACTTCAATTTAGGATTTGGTTTTACATTTGTGGGTAATGCCGGTAATTCAGATAATGATTACGACGGACTTACCAAAACTCAAGAGAAAAAAATAGGCACCGATCCTGAAAATCCAGATACAGATAGTGACGGCATAAAAGACGGGGACGGGGTAAACGTACATAATACAAATCCGTTAAAAGCAGACACTGATAGAGATGGTTTAAGAGATGGAGAAGAGGTAAATAAATATCGTACTGATCCATTGAAGACTGATACAGACGGAGATGCTTTAATCGATGGAGAAGAAGTAAATAAATCTAATACTGATCCATTGAAGGCAGATACTGACGGTGATGGTTTATATGACGGAGATGAAGTAAATAGATTTACTACTGATCCAAATAAAGAAGATACAGATGGGGACGGATTGAGTGATGGTACAGAGGCAAATAAATATTTTACAAATCCGTTGAAAGCAGATTCGGACGGAGATACTATAACAGATGGTGTTGAAATGACAAAATATCATACAGATCCGTTAAAGCTTGATACCGACGGGGGCAGTGTTAATGATGGTAAAGAAGTAGCAAGAGGAACCGATGCGTTAAATCCGGAAGATGATGTTGTAAAACTTGAAGCACCTATTGTGCTTGAAGGAGTAAATTTTGCTGTTAATTCTGCTGTTCTTACTTCCGAATCCGAACAAACTTTGCAGAATGCATTAACTACACTTAAAACAAATCCGGATATTCATGTAGAAATCAGGGGATACACGGATAATACAGGCAGCCGTTCGTATAATAAAAAGCTCTCTCAAAAGAGAGCTGAATCAGTTAAAAACTGGCTGGTAAACCATGGAGCCGATCAGGATAAAATTGTTGCAGTAGGAATGGGCCCGGATAATCCTATTGCACCCAACTATACTCCTGAAGGCAAAATGAAGAACAGAAGGATTGAATTTGTAAGAGTAAAATAAATTTTGATTTATGTAAAATGCCTCTGCTTTTCAGCAGGGGCATTTTATTTTATAAGCGAAATTGTTAATTCTTGGTTTTGTTAAAAACCAATTCGTTTAAATCAAAGTGATATTATATTAAGTTCAAAATTAAGAATACTATTCTTCATAAAGCATTTAAATGATTTCTATTGCAGATAACGGATTTCCATTTAGAAAGACAGTTTAAATTATCATTCCGTATGAGAAAAGATTTAGTAAAAGGAGGAAGAATTATGAAACAATGGTATGAAGAGTTGTTTGAAAATTACGGGAAGAAATATGACAAGGAAAACTTTACGCAAGGAACAATTGGCGAATGTGATTTTATAGAAAAAGAAATCGCTTACAACAAAGAAATAAAAATTCTAGATATTGGATGCGGAACGGGAAGACATTCAATTGAATTAACAAGAAGAGGATATTCGGTTGTTGGAGTTGACTTGTCAGAATCGCTTTTACAAAGGGCAAGAGAAAAAGCTTCAGAACAGAATCTGCAAATAGATTTTCGGAAGCATGACGCAAGGAACTTACTTTTTCTACATGAATTTGATCTGGTTATAATGCTGTGCGAAGGTGCATTCCCATTGATGGAAACCGACGAGATGAATTTTAGAATTCTCCAAAGCGCAGCCAATGCTTTAAGACCAAAAGGGAAAATAATTTTTACAACATTGAACGGTTTGTTTCCGCTATTTCATTCAGTTAAAGAATTCCTAGATTCTGAATCTAAAGAAGGAAATGCTGAATCAAAAAATATATTATTTGATCTGATGACATTTCGAGAAAACAGTACTACGTATGTTGAAGATGATCATGGCAATAAGAAAGAACTATGCTGCAGCGAAAGATATTATGTGCCCTCCGAAATTACATGGATGTTAAAGACATTAGATTTTAAAAAAGTAGATATTTTCGGAGCAAAGCTTGGTGCATTCAGCAGAAGTGATAAATTAACTACAGAGGATTTTGAGATGCTGGTGATAGGGGAAAAGGATTTATATAACTAGAAATTTATTGAATTAGCAGTTGCTTTTCTCAGTGAAATAATTTACCGATTATAAAATTAATCCTATTCTTAATTGATTTATGAACTGTCTCACAAACTTTACTTTTCCTAAGCTTATATTTTAGTAAACTCTTTTCTATTTTTATACTTATTAATAATCTCTCTATATGAAATATGAAAACAATAAAAATACTTTCCTGGAATGTTAATGGAATTAGAGCTGTTCATAAAAAAGGTTTTCTTGAATGGTTCGCTAAAACTAATCCTGATATTCTTTGTCTTCAGGAAACTAAAGCGCATGAAGAACAATTACCTGATGAGTTGAAAAATATTGACAGCTATACTTCTTATTTCTGCTCTGGTGAAAGAAAAGGATACAGCGGCGTTGCGATTTATACAAAAGAAAAACCAATCAGCATTAAAAAGGGTTTTGGCGATAAAAAATTTGACGGTGAAGGAAGGATTTTAATTGCGGAATACACGAACTTTGTTTTGTTTAATATTTATTATCCGAATGGTAAAGCAAGTGCTGAAAGACTGCAATTCAAAATGGAATTCTATGATGCTTTCCTTGATTATGCCAATAAGCTGAAGAAGAAAGGGAAGAAATTAATTATCTGCGGTGACGTAAATACTGCTCATAAAGAAATTGATATTGCCCGCCCAAAAGAAAATTCAACTATCTCCGGTTTTTTACCGGAAGAGAGAGCTTGGATAGACAAGTTTATCAGCAACGGTTATGTTGATACATTTCGGATGTTCAATCAAGAGCCGAATAATTATACGTGGTGGGATATGGTTACGAGAGCAAGAGAAAGAAATGTCGGCTGGCGCATTGATTATTTTTATGTATCCGAAAATGCCAAAGATGATATTAAAGACGCTTTTATTTTAAGCGATGTCATGGGCTCGGATCATTGTCCGATAGGAATTGAAAAAGCGGTTTGACAAACGTTAGATCTTAGAGCTCAAGTATATTATAATACACCCGAACTTACTCCAACAAATAAATAGGAGTAAGTTCAAGGTCAAGTTCATAAACGGGCTATTTTAGTAACAACATTTTTTTTACAGAAACAAAATTTCCCGTTATTATTTTGTAGAAATAAACACCGCTCGCAAGATACGAAGCGTTGAAGTTTACAGAATATTTTCCTTGTGGTTGAAAACCATCTACTAAAGTTTTCACTTCGTTTCCTAAAACATTATATATTTTTAAGGTCACATTACCGCTTGCTGATAATTGATAATTTATTATTGTACCCGGATTAAACGGATTCGGGTAATTCTGGGAAAGCGAATACGCAAGCGGAATATTTTTTTCTTCATCTATTCCCGTTACCGAAATTTTTGAACTATACACGCCGTTTCCAAAAGTACCAACAACAACTGTTCCGTCTAAATCTCTTGTGTCTATTGTTTCGGCGTCAACCATTCCGATATTATCTGCGCCTTGCAGTATCCAGTTGGTTGCTGTTCCATTTAAGCTTGCGGCGGAGTACAGTCCGGTGCTTGTTCCAGCAAAATAAATTTTACTTCCGCCAACGTTTAGAATTCTTACGGAACGAACAGAAGGACCGTTGCCGCTGCCGTCCGGGTTTTGCTCAAGATTACCGGAAACAGCGCTCCAGCTTGTTCCGCCGTCGCTGGTATAGAAAATGCTTAATATGTTATAATTAGAAAACGCAGCCATAACATTGTTTGCATTTTGAGGATCGACCGATATTCTGCTGATAAAACCTTGCGGAAAATTATTTCCAGTAATATCTGTCGAAGAAGGATTGCCTTGATCTGCATTAGTTACTTTAAAAAGCCTTCCGTTATTTGTTCCGTAAAATAAAATATGCGATGGCTGCTGCGATACGTCTAATGCGCTTATACCAGCACTGGTATCTATGTTTGTAAGATCTGTCCAATTAATTGAAGTGGCAGAGTCTGTACTGATTGGAATGCTTAGTAAGTCTGAATTTCTCCATA
This sequence comes from Bacteroidota bacterium, assembly GCA_023475265.1. Classification (GTDB taxonomy): domain Bacteria; phylum Bacteroidota; class Ignavibacteria; order Ignavibacteriales; family Ignavibacteriaceae; genus FEN-1297. Next base: position 9,492 of record JAMCWE010000228.1, on the reverse strand, counting down.
TATGATTACCGGCGGCAATAAACATAATTTTACTATCGGAAGGATCGAGCACATAAGGAGTAACAAACATAAATCCGCTTGCGCCGGTAGGTTTAATAAGAGCGCCTTGTTGATCAGCTAATCTTCCCTCCATAATGTTTCCGTTTTGAGTTGAGAAGTATATATACTGCGCGCCGTTTGCAACAGCCGAAATACATCCGTCTCCGCCGTATGGAAGAACATACCAGTTTGAATTTGCATTCCAGGTAGTGTCCATCATATTTCCGTTATCTTGCATACCGCCTACAATTAAAGGAGAGTTTTGAGTTGCATGGTCAAGGGCAACAGAATAAAATTGAGTTGTAGAAAATCCATTATTCATGCTTGTCCAGTTTACCTGGCTTGCGGTTGCATCGTTAGTGTAACTAATTCCACCATCGTTGGCAGAATAGACAACCTTCGAGTCTGAAGGTAAGAAATAAAGATCATGTTCATCCGGATGTTGATTGGGGTAGCTTGAAATATCATTTACCGGTGAATAACCGCCGATCCAATTTGTAGAATCTATTTTAGCTGCAAAGCCATCAGTAGTTCTATATAAATTTGTTCCGCCGATAATTATAAAATTGGAATCGCCAGGACTGACTTTAATCACCATGTCATAGCCGTCTTGTGAAGAGTAACCTCCAACGTTGCCTGACCAGTCTGGCAAATTGTCCGTTAAGTCCGTCCATTGATTTGATGAAGCATCATACTTCCAAAGACTATGATAATCATCTGTACCATTATCTGGCGCGCCTGGTTTTCCGCTGCCCGGCGTGTTTGCAAGAATATAAAGGAGATTCGAATTTGTCGGAGCGTTTGCAATTACAATTCTTCCATAAACCGAAGGAAAAGTTTGAGGTGTAATATCCGTCCAATTAACGCCGTCTGTAGAATGCCATATACCTTGCGTTGTACCGTTGCTTAAAGCGGCAAAAACATCCCCTTTGCTTGTTACAGCAACATTAGTATAAATGGAAGTATTATTTTTATCTCCAAGGACTGAACCCCAGGCTGTGCCGCCGTCTGTCGATCGATATATCCCTCCATAAACCGCTGCGTAAACAATATCCTGCTGGCTGTTGGAAGTATCAACGGCAATATTCCAGATTATCTGGAAAGGATTAACAAAAGTGGGCGAATAGCTAGGAGCTGTTGATTCCAAGCGTGTCCACGTCGCTCCGTCGTCCGTTGATTTATAAATCCCCGCGCCAAGAAATGTAGTAAACCCGCCGCCGTTACCGGGCAATTCTAAATTGGAAGAATATTCGCCGGTACCGTAATACCAGATATTTGTTTTTCCTTCTCTTGTATCCTGAACAACGCATGTTACGGTTTGTACCGTGTCCTCAACCGGAGTTACTTTCGTCCAGTTAAGTCCTTTATCAGTTGAACGCCACATTCCGCCCGTTGTTCCGCCTGCTAAAATTATATTTGAATTATTTATATCAACTGCAAGTGCTCTTGATCTTCCGCCTTGATTATAAGGCCCTCTGTTGATCCATACAGTTGTAGAAAACAATTTATTTCCTTTTTGTAATCTCATTGTTTTATCATTCGGTAAAGTTTTAGCAAACTCACGCTCCAGCAAGGAAATATTGGTTGGGATAGCATTTGTGTAGGGATCTCTTAATCTCATGAACTCCCATTTCCTTCGGGATGATAAATCTTCTTTGGTAGTAAATGAGTTATTATAAAAAGTGGGTTGTGCACTGTTACTCTTTCCGAAAATACTCTGTGCAAAATTCATTCTAACAGAAATTAGAAACACAAGAAAAATGTTTAGGTATAAAATTCTTTTATACATTATTATATCCTTTCAAGGATTAATTATTTTAAAATATCTTAGTTGATTCTTTCATATCCGTAAATCAAATAAATCTTTTCCTTGTTTTTGCTTGAGGGATTTGAAGGGAGCAGTTGTATATCAGCTTCAAATGATGAACCCTCGGTTAAACCTGGAAGATTTTCAATTAGTTTTGGAAAAATTTCTTTGGTAGTCGGCGCTAAAGTGAAAGCGAATTTTGTCTTTAAAGTATCTCCAATGTTTAAGGTGCTGCTGCCGGCTCCGTAACCGATTATATTTTTTATTTTGATCCATGCTATGCAAGGCGATTTTGAACAAGGATCATTACCGGAGTTGCCTGATAGTAAAGAATCAATTTTCATTACTTGAGCCTCAACCCTGCATTGGCCCGGGGGAATATTTTGTTCAAATACAGACTTTTCAGTTACAATTTTTTTATTGGAAACACAGCCTGTTATCCCGGCAAAGAAAATAAGTGCGATTACCGAAAATATAACTTTCATAATAAAGCTCATAAATTATTTATTCTTTAATTTAATAACGTCTTCACGGAATGTCTCACCAATCTTTCTGCCTGCGTTTTTTGCAGCTTCATTTACGACTTTTTGAATTTCCTTTTCAGACAGAGATGAGAGCTGGACAGCGCTGATAACTTTATTCAAAGTGCTGGAATTATCTTTATCATTCGCATAATTTTCTTCAACCGGAACCGTTTCGGTTTCATTATCATCCCAAACAATATTTCCGGAATTTCTATCAATAATTCTTGATGAAGCTTGAACGCTTATGGAAACATGATCTGTTCCTGTTACTAACTGGCATTTATCAATTGTAGTCTCCACAACAAACTGAGGATTTTCATTAACAGAGTTTACCGGATTTATTTTTAGAAATATTATCAGCGCATTTTTTAATCCTTCAGATACATAACTTGCAATCGAATCAGTGCTGACTGCATCGGTAATTTTACTCTTACTTGATTCCGAAAGAATATCGGAACCTATAGACGCTATTGCCGATAGAACATCACTCTTTTCTTTTTCTTGTTTAGCCGGAGTATGGTTGACAAACTGTAATTTGCTTGCGTTGGCAGAAACATGATTTGAAAATAAAATTCCCTTGCCGGACAAATCGTATTTAGCAAGTTCATTTGTATGAGCGCAACCGGCTAAAAATATAATGACCGGGAAAAATAGAAACGGTAATAACTTTTTCATTTTATCCTTTCAAATTAATCTTTGCTTAAATAATTATAATTCAAAAAGTTAAATGTTATATAATAAATATTTTATTTCAATAGAACAAGCTTTTTAACAGATGAATAATTTCCGGCTTGTAGCCGGTATATATACACGCCGCTTGCCAACTGCTTACTGCTTACATCAAACTGAACGCTGTACCTTCCTGCCTGCTGTTCTTTATTTACAAGTGTTACTACTTCCTCTCCCAGCATATTATATATTTTCAATTCAACTTTACTTTGCTTAGGCAAATCATACTTTATTGTGGTTGTTGGATTAAACGGATTAGGATAGTTCTGGTATAAAGTATATTTCGCAGGGACAAGGTTTACGGTTACAACATTTGAGTATTTAAAGCTTCCGTCGTTATCAATTTGCTTTAACCTATACTCAACACTTCCGGTGACGATACTTGTATCTACAAACGAATAGCTCTTCGGTGAGTTGCTGTTGCCGCTGCCTTTAACAAAACCAATCTTGACGAATGATGATTGACTATTGTCGAATGACGATTGACCGCTGACCTCTGATTTCTCAATATCAAATCCGTAGTTGTTCACTTCAGTTGCCGTTGTCCAATTTAATTCTACATTCTACATTAAACGAAGTTAATTCCACCGGTAACAGACCTGAGGTTATCCCGTACTTGTCGGCAAGATAATGCTCAACAGTATTGCGGTCTGTTGAACTAAGTACAGCATTGTAAATTAATACCTCGGCAATGTCGCCGTTGAGATAATAGGTGCCGTCGCTTCGGGCTCCGAGAAGTAGATTGCCGGAATTTGATGAAGTTATATTTGTTGCAGAAGTTCCGCCGTCAATGTTATCAACACTCATTCCTCCGCCTGAGGATGAAGCGTGCGCTTCGAAAACATGAGGATTTCCATCCGCGTATGTACCGGATGTTTCCAAATCCAAATAAGTTCCGGGCGAAGTTTGCACTGGGATGAACCTCGCCCCCGCTGCGCCGTTTAGATGATACTCAAACTGCTCGGTATTTCCGCCAGCAATCAAAAATTCCGGTTGGGCTGTATAGCTTGACTGCGCCACTATAAACATTTCATACGGGTTATTTTGTATGCCAAGAGCTGCCGATGTCGGCAATATTAATTTTGAAGTTGAGCCGTTGAACCGTACTACCGGCAAGCCGTTCATTGCACCTTGAATATAAGACGGCTGGTTGGCGCTTGTAGTTTGCGTCGCGTTGTTTCTGTTGCCGGATTGGTCGTCCCATTCCGTTACTGCCGTACCCGAAGTTACAACACCTTTATCCGAAGTTAAATGAAGCATTAAATTTTGCGTTGGTAAAGTATAGGCAGACTGAGTAACAGCAACAGTTTGTGAGACATATCCATCGCCAAGGGTTATTGCTGCCGTGCGTTTATTACCCGTTGTGTTTGCACTTGCGGTAAATATTAGTGTATCGTTGCCAGAACCGGATGTTTTGTTTAATGTAATCCACGATTGATTCGAAGATAACATCCACGGAACAGTTGTTGAAATCTTTACATAATTAGTACTTGAATTTGCATCGAGAGTAATGGCGCTCGGGCTTGCCATTAACTCTGCTGTGCCGGGACTCACCGTACAGCTATAACAGTTGTAATCCAAAGTATTCATTATAGGACCCGGGTCATAGTAATATGGACTATTATAATCCGAAATGTATATCTGCAAGTTTTCATAGGGAACGCTAGCATAGGTAAATCCGTATTCTTCACTAAAAATGGTTTGGAAAGAGGGCGCAAGGGTTGTGTCTGAAGGGTACCAAAAAACTATATTATTCCCGGGATTATATGGATACATGTAATTACTAGGATCAGACATTATGATGTCTTTTCGATTATTTTGCACAAAATAATACGCGTTGCTTCCGTCGGTGTATATAGGCGTCACTGTATCATACAAATTCACATAATCTCTGAAAAGAGCAGGCGTAAACGATGCAATTATTTCATTTACATAATAGAAATCTACCGCTCCGTACGGGACGATAATATACAAATTGGAGTTTTGAGTAACTAATACAGTTGCTTGGTAATCTCCTACAATAATCATAAGTTGAACATTACTATTGTTATAGTTGATTACATGATATGCCGTATTCTCTTTATTGCCGCTATAGCCTCTGAGTTCTGTGATAAGTATGCTTTTCGCAGGATCCGGCTGTTGGGTGCATGTTTGATCATCGGACGGCATTTGCTCAAACAGATAGGGATATACAATAGTACCGCTTGGGTCGGTGTAATTATAATAGAAGCTGCATGTGCTATATTTGTTACAAGTAAAAGTTACAGTTCCTCCCGCTGTAATAGTCTGCGTGCTGCTGCCGCTGTTGGTTCCGTCAGTCCATGAAAATGTAATAGGGGCATTGAATGAATTGTTATTGGTAACTTGCATGGTTGTTGTAACGGAATTATCAGAGCATTGTGGATAAATTACTAAATTAGGTGTGGGATCAATACCGGGTACAAACGCATTATCTTGCCCGCAATGCGAGCCGTTTGCAGTAAACACCTTTACCCGGCAATGGTAAGTATCACCGCAATTGTAAAGGACAGTAGTTGCGCTTACAGATACAGCGCTGCCGCCACTTATATTAGAAGCAGCTAATACAAGGTGCCCGTAGTCCGTTGTTGGTCCGTATTCAAAATAGACTGAACACGACACTCCGTTGGGATTTACCCAGCCGTGAAAAGTAACGTTTGCGCCAAAGGTAGCGGCAGATAAGCTGTTGTAAACAAAAGTTTGGTTAATACCCGGCGCTTGCGTTTGCAAGCTTGGCGTTTGTGCAAACAAGCCCGTCTTGCCTATACATAGTAAAGAAACGAAAAATGCGAAATAGTAGATCATTTTCATATAAGTGCCTTAATTTTTTATCCGGATACTTTCAATACAAACTCTGCAAGGTAAGCTCGCAGCATCGAAAGATCGTCTTTTAGAATATACTTCCGCGCGCCCGCCTTATCTGCAGCTTCACGAAGATTACTGTCATCATACTCGGTAACAATTATTATTTTTGCGGCGGGAAATTCTTTTATAATTTTACGCGTGGCTTCGATTCCATCCATCACCGGCATTTTAATATCCATTAAAACATAATCAGGTAGAAAAGTTTGATAATTGTCAACCGCTTCCTTGCCGTTACTGCATTCCACTATGTCAACTTTTGAATCTTTGAAATAGCCTTTGAGGAATTCCCTCATCTGCCTGTTGTCGTCAACTATCATTATAGTCATAGCTTTATAAGTACCGGAATTTTATACGATGGAAATTGAGGAACTGAAAGGAAAAAAGATATAGGGGCAAGCATTCAATTTTTATAGGTGGAAACACCTATTTGAGTTGGAAGTAGAATCAGTTCTTATTTAAGAAAGGATCAAGCTCTTATTGTCCAGGGCAAATTTAAGAAGCGCATTGCTACCGTGCAGGTTCAGCTTGGCACAAATATTTGCACGGTGATTTTCAACTGTCTTATAACTGATGTGCAGTTCATCTGCAATTTCTTTGCTGGTTTTGTTCTCGGCAATAAGCACCAGTACGCGCCGCTCCATCGCTGTTAATTTTTTCGCAATTGTGTTTGAATCGATCTCATTCTCTATAAGCTTAAGCAGATGTTCTGAAATAATTGGAGTAATGTAATGTTTCCCGCCGGCGGCAGCTTTAACGGCAGCGAGAATATCGCTTGCCGCATTTTCTTTGAGCACATAACCCTTTACGCCAAGTTTCATCAGATTGTTGAAAATATCTTCTTCGGAATACATTGTGAGAATAACAATCCCAACGGGATTTTTATTATCATGCAGAATCTTTGCGGTTTGTATACCGTTAAGCTTAGGCATATCAATATCGAGCACTACGATTTTCGGTTTCACTTTTTCTATAAGCTGAATCGCTTCTGCACCGTCGCATGCTTCACCGGCAACATACATTGAGGGATCACTTTCGATTATTGTTCTTAAACCTTGCCTAAAGATCTGATGATCATCGGCTATTATGATTGATATTTTTTCTTCGCTTTTCATTAGAACAAAATTTTATGTACTTATGGTCTTTCTCTTGCCAAATATTTTTTCCCGCAGATGGCGCAGATTTGCGCTGATTATATTTCTGCGGTCATCAGCGAAATTTGCGGGAAACATTTCAAAACTCATTTTTTATTTTAACAGGTAGATTTAATTTCAGAATAGTACCTTTACCCGGTTTAGAATTAATCTCAATAACGGCGCCAAGGATTTGTGCACGCTCGTTTATGCCGGATAATCCAAATCCAACGTTCTCACTTTTCACGTTCCCCGTTTGGTTTTGTAAAAATCCTTTACCGTTATCTTCCACTGTAATACAAACATTAGACTCTTCTTTGGAAATCATCAGCACGGCGGATGCAGCTTCCGAATGCTTCATTATATTGTTGATTCCTTCCTGCACAATCCTGTATATGTTGATCTCAGATTCCGACGGAAAAAGATTGTCGATATTGTCAACAAACATTTTGAATTTTATTTCCGAGGAGGATTGTAATCGTTCGATGAGAGATTGCAGCGCTTTGGTTAAGCCGACTCTGTCTAATTGATATGGACGAAGATTATGAGTTATCTGCCGCACTTCTTTTATCGCTTGCGATGACAACGACGATATTTCACTTAGATGATCGCGTCGTGAGTCGTCGTTACAAATATCTTCTAATCCAAGAAGAGCTCTGTTCTTGATGATAAGAAGTTCCTGTCCTATGCTATCATGAAGCTCGCCGGCAATTCTTTTTCTTTCACTTTCCTGCGAAAGAATTAAGTTGTGCGTAAACTGTTTCTGCGCCGCTTTTTCTTTACGCACTGCTTCAAGAGCTATCTGCTGATTTTTTAGTACCTCCTCCTTAGCGGCAAGGTTTTGTTTGTTCGCATTTAGGTAACGAAGAATAATGATCCAGAAAAATAATATATAAAGACATAAAGCGCCGTATTGTGCATAATTAATTTGATACGCGCCTCTATTTAGCACCACCTTGTTAATGTAATTTACAATATCGACAAGAGCCAGAGCTATGTATATAGCAAGCGCTGATAAAAGAATTCTCGCTTCCAGATTTCCCTTCCTTGCGCTTGCAAGGATAAACCAAAGAAGTATTAATCCGTTAGCCGACACAAGAATAAGAAAAGGTACAATGGTATCGACAGTGTCAGGGTAAACAACTATATCGATTATAATCGCCGACAACAGATAAATAAGATGTATATGCGTCATGCGTTTTGGGATAATCTTGTATTTTAATTCAATTATCTCCCCGGCGAATATAAAGAATCCGATCGCACTTGTGAATAGAGCAATATGCTGTGAGTAGAACATCAACATGGGGACATACAACAGCATCTGAGTTAAATTAGAATTTGTGAGTATCCATATTCCTGTCGATATCTGAAATATTATCAGCCCAACAAACGGTTTTAAATATCCAAGGGATATGAGAATGATAAAAAAGATTATACCGGCAAAAATGGAGGCAACTCCGACTATCGTATTATTGAAACTGTCCTTAACTATATCATTTAAGAATGTATTGATAGAACCAAGCTCAATGTCGCCGTAAGTTCCAATATAACTGCCGTCTGTTCGTATGTGAAAGGTGAGTGTTTTTCCGCTGAAGTCATTTGGAACTTTTATAAGATGCCATGCTAATCCCATTGAAGGAATTTTCTTATCCGGTGTAAACTTTCCGAAGCTGTAAATTTTCTTGCTGCCAAGATGTACTTCAAAAATCTTTTCAACTCTGCTAATAAATATTGCCGGGTCATGCACATTATAATTTCCAAGACGTTTGCTTATCTACAAATCTGTTTCGCCGGTTTTCATTGCTATATCAGAAGGTCTGTTGATTGATTTCCATGCCGTATCTTTATCATCGTGATTTAGCCAAAGAGGTCTGCCGTTTGCGCCCGGCGGCGAATTGCCCCAGCGATATTGCCAGTTGCCGCTTAATATTATTGTCGAATCATTTTCTGCGGAGTAAGCTGTATGTACAAGTACTAAAGAAGATAATATATAAAAAATAATCAGCAGCTTTATTCTGTTCATCCTTGTAAGCCTATGGCTTATATTAAAAGCGCAAAAGAGAATTGATAATTGTTATATGTAATTTTTTTACATACTATAAATTAATATAATCAACATTCAAATATAAATAGCGATAGTAAGAATTATTCTTGATACTTCAATGTTAGTTCAACGCGGCGTTTCACTTTATGTAGTTAAGGAATTATTAGTACCTTATCAATAAAATTAAAACCAAAACTGGCAAGAAATAGATTAGGCGTTAACAAAATTGAGGCTTGGTATAATCACTAAATTCTTCAACTTCAAACATGTGATTATTACTTGTCTTCCAAATTCTGTTACGTAATATTTATAGGTTTTGCCAACCTTTCTAATTAA
>JAMCWE010000191.1 GCA_023475265.1 Bacteroidota bacterium | reverse complement strand
GCTGATGTCCGGCAAACGGCGATCTCTTGGGCGGAAAGCTGATGAACAAATATCCGTTCTCATTCAATAGTGCGCTAAGATTATCAAATGCTGCGGTTTTATTTCTAACATGTTCTATAACTTCGCGTATAATGATCAGGTCAAACTTCTCATTAAGTTTTTCGGAAAGCGTCGGATCGGTGATGTCTCCTACTATTACATTCAGATTAGAATTTTTCTGCTTCGCAATTGCAGCACGTTCTTCGCTAAGTTCAATTCCAACAGCATAGTTGCCGTTGTTTCCCAGAACTTCCAGCAAACCACCTTCGGCACAACCGATTTCAAGTACATTCTTCTTTTGGAAATCATCTATATGTTTTTTGAAATACGGTAGAAGATACTTCACCGTAAATTCTTTTTGTTCGTAGAAATGTTTTTCTGCCATCTAATAGTAATTTGGTTGGCGCAAAATTAAGCAAAGTTGATTCGGTAGCCAACTAAAAGCTTGATGGCTTGAATACTTTGGTGTGTCTTCCGCTGAATATTAGTGCGGAAGGAATCTCGGCTAAGTATGCTACGCGTCTTTGGGCAAAGGGATAATTTAAAAATTACTTAAAATCGACTTACTTCGTTTTCTTTTTCTGCAAAAGGTTCCAACAGTTTTATTATAAAAAACATTGCAAATCCTATCAGCGACAAATAATAATCATCAGAATCTATGTTGAAATGTTGAAGCCTGCCAAACATGTGACTTAAAAACTTTGCTCCAGCAATTGTCATTATGAAAATCATAAAACCGGCAACTCCTCCAACCAAACATTTTCCAACATATTTGAGTGTTACTTTTCTGTCCGCAATAAAACCCTCATTCTTCATGCTTATCCCCGTATTTTATGTTATTCAGCAAAAGTTTTCTGTGGACTCAAGAATGTGTTCTTTTATTACTAGTATATAAATACATGGCTCAATTTCTTGGAAAACAAGATACCTTATCTCACTCTCGGAGATTTATCTTTACTATTTGGTTTTAAGTATTAAATTAAAACCACCAAAATTTGGGGGAAGCCCAAAGTGAATTTTAAGGAAGTAGAAAATCAGAAGAAATTAATTTCTGAAGTTCTGACTCACGTTTCCGGTAAAACAAAACTATTCGAAATCTGTTCGTTCTATTCATCTCTCATTGATGCCAATGATAAAAATCTTATTAACGCCTATTCATTGGATTTTATTTATGAACTGCTCTCCGAACTAAAATCCTTCACTCCGTTTTTTCAGAAGCCCGAAAAAACTGAATCGCTTCTTTCACTTCTTAACAAGATTAAACAGATCGACACTTTGAAATCTTTTGTAGATGAATTAAATGCTAACATCCTTCATATCGAAACCAGTCTCTCCCAACTGAAAAATATTTTGAATGGAACTGAGCCGGTTTCTCAAAAACAAATGCTCTCTTTCCCTCTTCTAGAGTCCGTTTCAAATATTAATCAGCAAGATTCTTTTGGTGTTCTTGAATCATTTAGCGTTAGAATCACAAAGAACAAAAATCAAAACAAATTCATATTTGTTCCTTCAGAGAAGAAAATTGAGGAACGATTATTACTGCAAGCTGAAAATAGTTTTCAGCTCGCATTGAATTATTTTCATTGGCACAAAAAAAGATTATCTAAGTTCCACGAAGTACTCATCTATTTTGAAAACCACACGGCTAGTTACGAAGGCAATTCATTAGGCGCGGCTCTTACCATCGCGTTCATTGAACGTCTCTCACTCATTTATAATTTACCTTACGTTACAAGAATCAAAGGAAATATCGCAGTTACAGGAGGTGTTGATGAAACAGGCAATATTATTTCCGTTTCCTCTGAAATGTGCCGGAAGAAAGTAGAACTAGTTTTCTATTCGGATATAGATACGTTTGTTGTTCCTAAAGCTGATGAAGAGCATGCAAGAAATAAAATTGCCGGGCTTAATAAATCTTATTCTAACCGGAAATTAAACCTTGTCGCTGTTGAAGGAATTTACGATCTCCTCAACCGTAGAGATTTGATTGATATAAAGAAACAGCCCGTTGTCGTTCGCGCAGCTAAAGGAATTAGAAAGAATTGGTTCGTTTCAACGTTGTCAGTTATCCTCCTACTAATCTTATCCTTTCTTTGGATAAATAACTACGACGACAACCCATTCACTTACGAGCTTGAACAAAATCAAATTGTTATTAAGAATAAATACAACCGCTCGCTATGGGAAATCGATTACCAAGGCGGAGGAGAATATATTAAGAAAATGAAGTGGGCACCTGCACTTGAAACATACTTCAGAATTCTAGATGTCAATGGCGACGGCAAAAATGAAATTCTTTTTTGCTATGCATCCAATTCAAAGTATTCAAATGCTTCGTACTCCGACGGATTAGTTTTGTTCAATTGGAAAGGTGAAATATTGTGGAGACGCGGTTTTCGAAAAGATTTATTTTCGCGACGAGAGCACCTTACGCCACCTTATTCCATAAGCATTTTTGACACTTTGAAAATCAATAATAACCCTTGTATCATTTGCTGTTCTAATAACGTCAATTCTTATGTTTCCGCAGCATACATTTTGGATCTTAGTGCTAACAAAGTTATAAGTGATACTCTTTGGAGCCCAGGTTTCATTAATGATATACGTGTTATTAAAGGAATTAATGGAAATGAAAAAGAAATTTTAGTCCTTTCGTGTAACAACAGCTTTCAAAAGAATTGTTTATCAAAACTAATGTTAAACGAGCTCAAAGGTCAGCTGCTGGTAACTAATGATTACAAATTTCTGAACATAAGGGAAGCAAAAGTTTTGAATTGTTTTCTCTTCCCAAATTCTGACTACAATTCATTTTCCAAACAAAGAATGAACGGTACAGTTTATAGAAGCTTAACTGTAAGTAAGGAAGCTAAAACAATTCGCTTTTCAATTAATGAAGACAGCTACGAAATTCTGGGCAAAGTATTTTACAACTGGCATTACGATACTAATGAATTCGAAATTTCAATAGGCAACGATTTCCGAGTTATGCGCGATTCTCTCGTTGCGCATGGGGAACTCCCGCTACCCTACACAGACACAAAAGAATACCGTGAAAAACTTAGAAAACAAATCTTGGCGTGGGACGGTGACAAGTTTATTCCATTGGATGAATACGTGACTAAAAGAGCCGCTCAAAAATGAACGGCTCTTTACTACTAACTAATCTTTCCGCTTATTTCATGAGAATTAGTTTTTTAAGTTGATTGAAACTTTTGCCATTAATTCCATCAGCGTTCAATTGATAAATATAAACACCGCTTGAGAGCCTAGAAGCATCAAAAGTAAAGGTATAAACTCCTGCGCTATACACCCCATCTGCTAACTCAGCAACTTCTCTACCTAAAATATCATAGACCTTTAGAGATACACGTGAATCAACAGGCAAACCAAACTGTATTTGTGTCGTAGGATTAAATGGATTCGGATAATTCTGAGTCATAGAAAATTCTGTTGGAATTATATCGTTGTTATCCGTCTCACCAGACTTGAATAATTTTTCTTTAGTGATGTCTCTTAAACTCTGCCATCCTTTCTTTAACTCTTCGATTGATTTCGAATATTCCGCCTTATCATATTTCTCTTTTGCCTGCGTTATGCTTTGATCTGAGTCGTCCAGTCTTTTCTTAATTTTCTTACAATCGTTATTCTTCGCATTATCCCCGCACCCCTTTTGATTGAATTTTGTTTTAGATTCGTTTAAATAAGTAACAACAATATTTCTATCAGCATTATAAATATGAGTAATAATGTCTAATACATTTGGTCCAACAGATTTCAGTGCTTGATTTGTCGTTCCTACATCTGTTTTCAATTTCATTAAATCTTCAACTGATTGCTTTGTAGCTTCGAATACTTTCTGCCCTTGATCAGAAAGATGAGAATCATCCACCCAGTATTTCGGATTTTGGCTGTCTGTGAATGAATTAAGCGCGTCTGTTACAATTTGTTGAGTTTCGCCAGTTGTAGTTGTAGATAAATTTTGTAGAGATGTTTGTGCAGTTGTATTTTCATATTTTATGGTATAGACTTTATCGGCCAACGGAGTGATTCCAGTTACACTGGACATAATTCCATAAACATTATTTACAGTTGCACTCACTAAGTTTTGTTCTAGATTAAAAATGTGATTATCTCCGGCTGGATTTTCATAAGGGATGAATCCATTGGGGACAAAATTGATTACATAAGCATATTGAGTTTTTAAAGGTGAATAAGCGTTGAATGTCAAGGTATTAGAATACACTCCATCGGAGGCTGCTAAATCTCCATGTGTACCATCATCGTACATAGGCATCATCTCAGCACTTGTATTATCCATCCACCCGCTCCAGCTTAATGGCAATGTAGAACCCGTTAGATGGAGCGTGTTGATTTGATTTGGAAGTGGATTGCTCCAAACATCGTGACCGCCCTTTGTATCTACCTCCATAAGTATTTCAGTCGGAGAATTCGTCAATTGATCAAATGTCAAATCATTAAACATTCTTTTTATAACAATCTTTCCATTATCAAAATCTTGTTGCGTCATCTGATATGTTCGGTTTTCCCCATCTTCCCAGGTGCCATGACCAAAGGATAAATACCAATATTTGTAGTCGGGGAGTTTATCTCCTAAACGCAAACTTTGTGTAGCTTCATAATAATAAATGTTTCTATTATTAGAATCTTGCTGCATTGTGACTCCTGGGCCCCAACCAAAATCACCTCCTCTTAACTCAACATAATCTGAGGAAGGATTAAATCTTCCACCAAGAATTTCAATTTCCATATTGCACTCGTAGTGCACTAAAATTTCCGATAGCGGGGGTAATGGAACAGGTGAATCAGAGCTATAAGTTGCGCTCACTATCTGTCCGTGATTTCCTTTTGTGCTTGCATCATAAACGGTATTTCCGCTTCCTTCATTGAATTTCCACAATCCTATCGTTTGACTATCAGTTTGAAAATCAATCTGAGGATTAAAATCGCCATTATACCTTACGGTATTAGATAACCGAACTTCATCAGCATCTCCTTTGTAGTGAGTGCGATTATTATTGGGATCGCCATATAACCCAATTCTCGTCTTCAGATTACCTCCTGTTTGCCAAAGTTCTACTGATGGAATTTGCCTGACCCCAGATAGTTTTCCGTTAATAAATATTGAAATGGTTTTGGTTGAACTATTAAATGTTCCAGCAATATGAGACCATTGACCTGCAACGAGGGATTTTGATGACGTAACTCCATTCCATTGTTGAATTCCAGATACATTTAGATCAACAGCTAGGTAAACTGATAAATTATTTTGGTTAATCCCGAAACTAAACTCTCCAGTTGAGCCCTGATAAAAGAAATCATTCCAATTAAAATTTGGGTTATCGATATTATAGAAAGGTTTCACCCACGCCTCTATAGTAAATTCACCCGGAGTTGTTTGTATCAAATCGTTTGGAAGTTCTACATAGTCATCTACTCCATCGAATGATAAAGAATAATTGTTTTCTTGAGTAGCGGTTACAAATTTCCAAGCTTGTGTCCAGGGTGTTTCACCCCATAATGTATTTGCTTTGACTCGCCAGTAATAAGTTGAACCCGCATTCAAATTTGATATGTAATAATTGTTCTGATTTACATCATTTAGATCGACAACGTTCTGTGTGAAGTTCTGTGACAACGAAACTTGTAGATGGTAGCTAATTACCTGTCCAACAAAATTCCATCTTAGTCCTAAAGCTAAAGGCGCATTCTGCGAACTGTCTGCGGGAAGTTCAAGAGATAGAGAGTTCAGCGCAGTTTCATTACTATAAGTAGCACCTATTATTTTGCCGTGATTGCCATTCTTGCTTTCATCGTATGTTACATTACCGTCACTTTCGTTAAATCGCCAGAGCCCAAGAGTATTCTGATCATTTCCGAAATCGAGTTGTGGCACAAAATCAGTCGTATATCGAATATTGTTGGATATTCGAATATTATCTACTAAGCCTTTAAAATACTCGTTACCACTTAAATATCTGCCTATGTAAGAGACAAAAGTATTCGGCCTTTGTATCAAGTAATTATTCGACACTGAATTCTCACTGACAAATTTGCCGTCAACATAAACTCTCATCTTTCCAATTATGCGATCATATGTAGCCGCAATATGGTACCATTTATTCGGAACAATAGTGGGCGCAATTCCTACTCCGTACCACTTACCATCTGGAAGGTCAGTGGTATTTACTGCAAGCCCAGCAAAATTATTAGGTCCTCCAACAGTTAATGAAAACTCTGCACTTTGAGCTGTGTAAAATAACGGCGGAGGGGGATTATATGTATATGGTAAAGGTTTTACCCAAGTTTCAATTGTAAATTGATCTGGATTAGGGGCTATTAAACTCCCAGGTAATTGCACGTAATTGCTTACTCCATCGAGATAAAGTGAAAAATTACTCTCTGAACTTTTAGTATTGAATTTCCACGGAATTGTCCAAGGTGTCTCACCCCAAGGTGTGTTTGCTTTGACCCGCCAATAATAAGTATGCCCTGCACTCAATCCCGAAATGAAATATTTCTTGTCAAGAATATTATCATTTTCAACAACCACGTTATTAAAACTTGAATCTGTAGCTACTTGGACTTTGTAAAAATTTGCATTTGAAGGGAATGACCAATCAACTGCAAAGTTTAGTGGCGCGTTAGCAGAATTGTTGTTTGGCGATAAAAGATTTAATGAATTAAAAGAAGTTTCCGTACTGTATGTTGCCCCCACGATTTGACCGTTAAAACCATGACCACTTTCATCATTAGCCACAGTCCCAACCCCTTCATTGAACTTCCAAAGCGCTAGAGTATTTGAATCATTTTGAAAATCAAGAGGAGGTAAAAAGTCAGAATTATATCTTTCAATGTTCGAAATCTTAATACCATCAATTAATCCATTGTAGCCTGGTTGAGATAAATCAGGGTATTTTCCAATTTGACTTGGAAACCCTAAACTGCGCGGGTAATACTGTGTCGGGATTTGGTTTTGTCCAACCAACTTGCCATTTAAATAAACACTTATTCGTCCAGCGGATTTGTTAAACTCAACCGCAACATGTTGCCAAATGTCTTCAACAAGTGAAGTATTTGATCCCACTCCAATCCACAAACCATTCGATGTCCCGTCATCTAACTGCAGTTGCAACTTGAAATATCCTAAATTGCCTGATAGTTCAAAGAATATAAAACCTGTTGCACCTTGACAATAGATTGGGACAACGTTCGCATTTATAATCTTCGGTTTTATCCACGCTTCGATTGTGAAGGCTTCCGGATTGTTTAGAATTCCTTGTGGAACGGAGACATAGCTATTTGATCCATCAAAGCTTAACGAATAATTGGAAGCCTGACTAAAAATAATTTGATGTGCAAAAAACATTAGAAATAGAAAGCTGTAATACTTTTTCATGCCGCACCTCATTTAGAGTATTTTCATTTAATTTGGTAATACTGTCCTTCTTGTAATTTCTTATTGATTTGGCTGGGTTGGTACATAGAGTATATTCGCAAATAAATCTGTTTTGGAAAAATGCTTTATGTTATTTGACAAAATGTTTTTACATTATTTTCAAAAAATCAAGAAATGACGTCCCAGATTGATAATCCTACGCATCTTCTTAAAGCTCTTTATGAGAAAAATTTAAGTTATAATGAGTTGCATGCACTCATCAAGGTTACGATACGACTTGCCGAAATAATTGCACGAAGTAGATACAATTACGTATTTCAGCGTACCGTTTTCCATGGTATTACAATTCAAGAGATAATTACAGATTCTATAACTCCCCTTTTTATTGGGTCAAAGACGAATGAAGAAATTCCGCTAAAGAAGGCATTACTAACTTGGAGCCAACCGCTTGATTCCGAAGAGTCGGCTTATTTCTTCCTCTCGCAAATCATCGGCAGTAGAATCGAACAAGAAATTTCTAAGAAACTCAAAGAAACGGATCCATTTTTTGGTAAGATTCTGCGAAGTATAAATTATGTAGTAGAAAAAAATAAATATGCTAAAACAACTTACTTTGGTGTTGTCCATATAATTGAGAATTCGGATAGACTGATAACTCAAAAACCGCCAAGCGCTGAGTTTATCGAAGCGCTGCCAAATTCTCTTCTCCACGGCACAAATGAAAAAATCATTGCGTTGGTATTTGATTATCTGAAATCGGAAACTGACTTCTTTCCCGCTATCCCTCTTAATGCGCTCATTAGAAGAATTAAGAAATATCACTCGGATGATTTTTCATATTACTCTTCTTCAGGTGAAGCCAATCTCGAAGACTCAATTAACGTTCAGAAAATCGTTAGTTCTGGCTTGGAAGAAACCGTCAGTAAATTGAATCAAATGTACGTCAGTAAGGGTAAACTAAATGAAGAAGAAGCCGATAATTTCAAGAAAGCCTTGAATGACTATGCCGCAGATTTAAGCGACGGCGGTGTGAGTCGCGGTTTATATGAGTACTTGAGCCGGCACATGTTAACACTAAGTAAAACCGACTTCTATGAAAAATACCACCAAAGCTTCGATTACTTGATACGGATTCTTAAAAAGAGTATCGCGGAGAAATTGCATGAGTAATTTTAATCGCGAATTCCTAAAACTCGGTTTTTGTAACTATAACTTAAATAGCAATTAACATTTGAAAGGAAATACGTCGTTGAGTAATTATATAGAAATAACAGAGAGGGACATATTCAAATTTGTTTTCTCACCCGAATTATTACCTCATGATAAACGAGAATACCTTGAGAAGAATAGCGAACGTTTCAAAGAAGAGATTGAGCTATGCCTTTCTTTGAAAGACAATTCCTTTGGTTCCGAAGTCGACGAGATTGCTAAACGAGTGGAATCTTACATTGGTAGCTGCAAAATAGTAGAGCTATTCTCAAGTGATAACCATTTCGAAAAGAATGTTCAGAGATTACGACTGTCGGCTGCTTCTGCTAAGTTAACTCAGAAAGTAAATTATTCCAGCTTCGCAGATTCCGATTCGAATAATGTTATAAAAATTATAAAAAACGGCGATCAAACTTTGATGTATCTGTTTTCTCAGCACTCGGTTACCAAAGCTAAAGTTACTCTTTTCCCTTCTGAGACAACTTATATTCTTGAAAACATTTCCCAGCCCATAGAAATTCTTGATGAAAAAAATATCGAAAAAATAAACGTCGAACTGTTTTAATATCATCTCACGCTTGTCCGCCTCT
>JAMCWE010000181.1 GCA_023475265.1 Bacteroidota bacterium | reverse complement strand
CCGACAGGTTCTAAATTGATAATGATAGATTGTACAGACAAGCCAGAACAACAAATTTCTTCAGAAGCTGTTTTTCATACTTATAAGATTCTTGATGATGACGGGAGGCTGCGAAGTTCCGTCGGGACTTTCGAGAAGCAGAGAGGCAGTTACCCGGTGAGACGAGAATTTCCATTCTATGATATAGTACTGGAAAATTGCCGAATGGAGATTGTGAAAATGTTGAACGAACTGGGATTTAACATTCAATCGAAATAAAAATTTCATCTAAACTGTCTATTAAAAAGGAGGAGAAATACATGAGAACAAGAGCACTTGGGAAAAACGGACCGGAACTGACTGTTGTTGGATTCGGCGCATGGGCAATCGGCGGACCGTGGCAATTTGGCTGGGGTAAAGTTGACGATGACGAATCGGTGAAAGCAATTCAATCATCGATATCGAACGGAATAAATTGGATTGATACCGCTGCCGTTTACGGATTCGGTCATTCGGAAGAAGTGGTGGGCAAAGCCGTGAAAGGTATGCGCGACAAAGTTTTTATCGCTACAAAGTGCGGCTTATTAAATGACGGTAAGGGCAATGCTGTAAATAATCTCGAACCGAAAAACATTCACATGGAAATTGAAAATAGTTTGCGAAGATTGCAGACAGATTACATCGATCTTTATCAATTTCATTGGCCTGATCCGAACACGCCTGTTGAGGAATCCTGGGCAACTATGATTGATCTCAAAAAGGAAGGGAAGGTGAAATACATTGGTGTTAGTAATTTCGATGTACCGCTTCTCGAAAGATGCATGAAGATCGGTCAAGTTCAATCTTTGCAGCCGCCGTTCAGCATGATCAAAAGAGATGTAAGCAAAGAAATTTTGCCGTTCTGCCTTAAGAATGAGATTGGTGTTGTTGCTTACAGTCCTATGCAGGCGGGATTGTTGACCGGCAAGTTTGATATGAACAAAGTTGCCGAAGATGATTGGCGAAGAAGGAATGAATTTTTTAAAGAACCGTTATTCGGCAAAGCGCTCGAGCTGGTTGAAAAACTGAGACCGGTCGCTGCGAAAAATAAAAAGACTGTAGCTAATCTTGCTGTTGCTTGGGTTCTGAAAAATCCGGCAGTTACTTCTGCTATAGTTGGAGCCAGAACACCGGCACAGGTGAAAGAAAATATTGCAGCGGGAGACTACGACTTGACCGATGAAGAAATGAATCTGATTGACAGTTATCTGAAAGAGTTAGGTCTCTAAACTATTTTTGATTCACCTTTACTTGTAAAGGTTTGTTTATTCTGCTCATTGGATTATTTTTGTGTTACTCAAAAATGGCGCGTTCGTCTAGTGGTCCAGGACGCCGCCCTCTCAAGGCGGAGATCACGGGTTCGACCCCCGTACGCGCTACTAAAATGTTAGCAATTAGTTGAATTTTATCAGTCCTTTTTATTTAATTTACGATTAATAGTCATCAATCCAGTCATCACTTCAACTTATCTCTAAGTTAGTTCTACAATTAATAAAGAACATCGTACAAAACTTAAAACAGTTATTCCTTGTTTAAGTTCTCAAGACCCTTCATGCAGTTATTAAAGCGGAAATAAATTCTTATGAAAATTTGTGGTAGGGGGATTTAAGCAAGCTAAGTTTTGTAATTGTATAATGTCATATTTACGTTCCTCAAAATTTTCTATAAGATTTCGAGTATATATAAATAGAATCTAATCAGTGTGCTAATCATTATTTTATATGACAACTTTCACTTTGATTATTCCAACTTAAACGGATGTCGAGAGAAAAAATATTTTTTTGCATATATTAAGTTTGTATTGTCTAATAATGGAGTGCATTTTGTTCATGAGAGTATCGATATGGAAATAGAAGCTATACTTGATTACTATAAGCAATGTTTAGAACTAATACACAAAAGAATTCAATTCCTTTCAAAATTTGTCAGCGAATACGATTCACTTGAAAAGAAAACCATTCCATATTTCTTAGGTGGGGTATATTTTTTCCATAACAATAAAAATCGTATCGAAGATTTGAGCAGTATTTTTTTAATTCCCTTTGAAATTAGTAGTAAACATATAATCAATGGAGTATTAGCAGTTTTAAGTGAGTCTTGTGTTGAACTCAATATAATCGAAGTCAATAAATATCTTCACGATTCAAGGGAACTTTTGGGTGAATTAATATTCCATCATGTATCGTTGGAAGATAGAATTAATAAATATAATGAAATTAAAAATTCTCCCACCAAAATATTCCAAAGAGGTGAATTGAAAAGGCGCTGTGAAGAATTAGCTCCTAAATATGGACTTAAAAAACACGAGGAATTAACACAAGATAAAATTGATCTTATAATCACTGAATTAAAATCTGAAAACTACGATGTTCACCCAGAGAGTGTAGCAGTTGTCTTAAGAGATAAGCTGAAATACAAAAAAGATAAAAATTAGCATAACCTACTCTTCGTTTTAAAACGTTTCTCATCTGAAATTACATCTCAGCAAACAACAATATGAGGTGTAATATGCAACATAATTTATCCCCACTAAAAGCAATTCGTGCAAATTGTCTGGAATGTTCTGGAAATGTTCCTAAAGAAGTAAAAAACTGTATCATCCCAAATTGTCCAATGTATCAATACCGTATGGGCTTTAATTTAAATAGGTCAAAAACTAAATTAAAAAATTTAATCGAACACCCACTCTCAACGACGGAAAACGAATCGATTGAGAATGAGCCTAAGATTTAGTCTAATTAGAATTATTGATTATAAAATAGGCGTCTCAACTTCGAATTTTTTACTATCTCGATTCGATTAGAGCTCCTATTAAAACTAAAAATCAAAATTTTGAGGAGCGTTATGAAAGTAAATGTACAATCGATTTTTTGGAAAGAAATGGATGGTGAAAATGGTGCTGTAACCATCAAGTTTGATAAAACAAAACTCATTGAATTTTTACATCAAAATGGATTTTATAAAAAATATCTGGGTAAAGAGAGAATCTACATTAAGGAAACTGGAAATATTATTGACGAAGTATCTGCAGAACAGATTCAAGACTTCGTTGTGAATTTAATAAGAAAAGTTCCGCAAGAATTGTTAAAGAAAACATCATCTAAACAAATTGAAACTGCACTTGTTGAAAATTTTAATATTCTCTTCAGTAAAAATCCATTCAGTTTATTGCATGAATTTAATAAAGAACCTTTACGGGATACAAAATACTCAGCATTCTTTACTTTCAGAAATGTGATTGTAGAAGTAACAAAAGATAAAATACTCTACCATCCTTACGACAAATTCAACGCTTGCATTTGGAAGAAACAAATTATTAATCATGACTTTGAATTAATTAATAGTAACGGTGATTTTCAGAAATTTATTTTGAATATCTGCGGCGGGAAAAATGAGCGATTCTTTGCCTTAGTTTCATCAATCGGTTATTTGTTGCACACATATAAAGACCCATCTATAACTAAAGCAGTAATTTACTGTGATGAAGATTCGAGCTCTGATCTTGAAGGACGGACTGGGAAAAGTCTTGTTGTTAATGCTGTTGGCAAGCTTAGAAATTGCTTAATGCTGGATGGGAAAAACAGTAAGGTCAATGAATCATTCTCTTTTCAGCAGGTAGAACTAAGCACACAGATTATAAATTTTAATGATGTTAGTAAAACCTTCAATTTCGAATCTTTGTTTTCTATCCTTACTGAAGGAATAAAAGTGGAAAAAAAATATAGAGATTCTTTTTATATCAATTATGAAAATGCTCCTAAAATCGTCATAACTACAAATCATACTATTATCGGTAAAGGAGGTTCATTTGAAGATAGAATGTTTGAAGTTGAATTTTCTCCATACTACAGTAAAGACCATAAGCCAATCAATGATTTTGGTCGGCTATTTTTTATGGAATGGAATAAAGATGAATGGGATAAATTTTATTCATTCATGATTGTTTGTGTAAAGTTCTACTTAAAGAATGGATTAAAAAGTTATCCTCATATAAACCTTCCGATTAGAAAACTGACTCAAGAAATTGGAGAACCGCTAATGAGATTTTTTGAATCACTTGAACTGAATACGGAGTATGATAAAAAAGAATTGTACGAACAATACATTCAAGAATGTGATGGAGTAATATTATTCGGACAAAGAACATTTACCAATTGTATAAAGGATTATGCAAAATCTAACAAACTCGAAGTGGTGGAGAGATTTAGTAATGGGAAATCATTAATAAAACTAATTAGAAAAACGAAAGACTGAGTAGTGGATAGTGAATAAGTGATTAAGAAAACCCTACTATTTTATAATAATTATAATTCTTAATATTTTTTATAAGAGGTTGTTAATCACTTAATCACTCGAATGTTTTTGGAATAGAAAATGTTCTTGAAACAAATAGACATTTGCAAAGATTATTTACAAAAACGGATAATCATTTCTTGTGCTCTATCATGACCAAGAGCTTTTGCTTTTTTTAAATCTTCGCAACCCTTTTGATTTTGCCCAAGAAGAATTTCAGCTATTCCCTTATTATAATATGGTTCTGAATTATTAGGATCAAGTTTTATTGCCATTGAGAAATCATCAGATGCCCCTTGAAAATCACTTAATTTTGTTTTTGGCAAGACCACGGAAAGTATAAGATTTTATATCATTTGGCTCAATTGATATTGATCTACTTTCGTCTTCAATAGACCCTTTATAATCTCCAATTTTATATTTGGCTTTACCTCTATTCTGATATGCCAGAGCGTCATTTGGATCTAAATCAATTGCACGTGAGAAATCTTTAATGGCAGAATTATTGTCATTTATGGCTAATTTTATATTTCCTCTGTTAAAAAAAGTTTCAACAGCTCTTGAATTTAACAAAATTGCATTGTCATAATCGAGCAAAGCTTCTTTATATCGCCCAAGTTTTACGTAAAGATTTCCTCTTAAGTTGTAGGCAATTTCATTCTTGGGATTTAATCGAATTGTTTCTGTGAAATCTTTAATTGCGGAATTATAATTTTTTTGTTTTGTAAATAAACTTCCACGTCCTAAATATGCTAAAAAATCATAAGGATCATTTTTAATTGCGTTATTATAATCATCAATAGAGCCTTTAATATTTCCCATATTGAATTTCGCATAAGCTCTATTTCTAAATGCAGAACCAAATATAGAATTTAATTTTATTGATTTGTCATAATCTAAAATAGCTTCTTTATATTTACCAACCTTTGATTTTTCATTACCTCGCTCATAAAACTCTTTTGCTGTTTGAGTAAAAATAGTATCGTAAAAAATAAATATTATGACAAAAAATATTATTGTTGTTCTCATAAGTATCCTCAATCAAATAGTAAGTAATAATTTATAGCTAAACCTTATTATTAAGAACGGACTAATCATAGATTACCATGAAAAAACTACTAATTTATTTTTTAAAGATTCTCTTAAACAAACCATCAGCTTTCTTTTTAGGATTAGAGTTTGTAAAAGGAATGCCTTTAAGCTCACCAGATTCGTATTTCATTATTGTATTCTTAAATTCTTGCCAATCTCTTATACGTGGAGCTTCAGATAAAAAATTTTTACCACGCCCCATCTTTATTAATAATTCATTTTCTTTATCTATTTGAGGGTCGTAATAAGGCTCCCACCATACAGCAAAATTTTTAGAAATGTTTGAATACATGAGAGGGGAATTTAGTTTAACAGAAACAATACAGATTGGACAAACTGCAACATTAATCTTATCAGTCAATACTAATTCCAAATTGCCAGGTTCATCGCCAGCAATAGAACAATATAATTTATATGGGAACTCATACCGACAAAGCGAACAGGTTAGAGTTATATCAATTATTCTACTCATGTTAAATTAACAGACCATAATAGTTACGTAAGAAAAGTTACTAAATAATATTTGTTGTTCGCTTAATTCTTGAAAGTTGAACTCCATAATTTTATTGCATCTTTATTGCCAAGTTTAATGGCTGTTTGTATATCTTTATCCGCCATTCCCTTTTGATTTAGATGATACCAACAACATGCTCTATTAAAGTAAGCCTCAGAATACTGGGTACATAGGCTTATTGCAATATCATATTCATTCTTTGCGTTAGTATATTCTTTTTTGCCAAAATAACTATTACCTCTATAAAAATAACATCTGGAATTTTTGTTATTCATATTCAAAGCTCTTGTGAAAAAAAATAGCGCTTCATCATATTTTTTATTTTTATATTTTTCCATGCCTTCTTGAAAAAAATCTTCAGATTTTTTTTTATCATAATATACTTCGGGTGTAAGATAGTAGTTCTCTGAAATAGTATTATTGTGATTATTAATCGAGATGTGCGTTATGCCAACTTGAATAAGTGTTACTAAAACTGGAGCTATAAATTCTTTGAATATAAATGAAACTATTAGACCAATTATCCAACCGATGACGGAATAGTGAAATAAATAAGCAGTTAAAACCCACACAAGCGGTGATAAAACCCATTCTATGAAGAATTTCATAAATTCTTCTCCTATTCAGATAAAATCATTCTATGAACAATAATTCTGTTAATGATTAAAATGTAATTAAGTACTGTAGCTAATTCAATCAAAATCAAATATCACCATTAGTCTTCTTATCTCAGTTATTTAGCAAGTTTATGGAAGCTCGTAAATCATCACTTCGTAAATGAGAATAGACTTCAGTTGTTTTGATATCTGAATGACCAAGTAATTTACTTACCTGATAAATAGAAACCCCAGCTTGTACAAGCCAACTTGCAAACGTATGTCTTAACGAATGAAAGTTTAGTTTATTATTTAGCTCTGACTTAATAATATAATATCTGAATCTTCTTAGTAGCTGACAGGGTGTAATTTCTTTCCCGTTTAGCATAAATACTTTTTGACCAATCTTAGTTTCATTACGTTTATTCAGTACAGCTAATGAATTATCATTTAGAGGAATAGTTCTTATTTTTTTACTTTTTGTAATATGATTTTTATTATCAAGAATTATGATTCGTTCTCGAAGATTAACTTGACTCCATTCAAGTGATATTAATTCCATTTGTCTTAAACCAGTATTAACCGCAAATTCAACGATATCCTTTATATCTACCTCTTGAATTTGATTTAGTAATAATGAAAACTCTTCCTTAGTGAAATAAGTAGGAAGTTTCTGTGGCATCTTGAATCGTTTAATATCTTTGCACGGATTTGATAGCAAATATTTTTGACTGATTGCCCAATTAAAAGAACTTGATAAATTTATTAGGTCTTTTCTTGCTTGGTAGATAGATGAGTTAGTTATTCTGTAATCTAAATAGTTCCGAATTAATTTCTCTGTAATATCCATTAGGTTCATATTTTGACAATATTCATTAAAATATTTGTTTGTAGTAATAAAAGTAGCTGTGGTTTTGATAGTATGTATAGATTCAGAATGTTTTATGAACGCTTTACTAAACGAATTGAAATCGATAGGTATATACAATTGTTTTGATTTTTTCTTAATTTCATTAGAGAAGTTTGTGAGAAACTGTAGAGCTTCTTTTTTTAATTTGGATTTTGTTGATATGGCTTGTCTTTTACCGTTTGCGTCATCATAATATATATAATAGTATCCGTTGGAACGTTTAGATATGAACATTAGTAAGAGTCCTTATGGTAAATCAGTCATCAATTGAGTTAACAATTAACGGTAAGTAGTATATATTATTGTAGCTTATCACGGGTTCGACCCCCGTACGCGCTACTAAAAGGGAAATTTTTTGTTTCCCTTTTTTGTTTAAAAGGTAAAACCGATTATGCCGAGATTCGAAAAACACATTTTCGTTTGCGAGAACAAGAGAGAGCCCGGTCATCCGCGCGGGTGCTGTTCCGAAAAAGGTTCGATAGAGATCCGCAAAAAGTTTAAAGACCGGCTAAAAGAGTTGGGAATGAACTCGAAGGTAAGAGCCAATATTTCCGGTTGTCTCGATGCGTGCGAGTTTGGTCCGACAGTGGTTGTCTATCCTGAACAAGTCTGGTACGGAGGCGTAAAATTGGAAGATGTCGAAGAAATCATTCAGAGTCATATCATAAATAATCAGCCGGTCGAACGGCTGAAAATAAACGATAAGAGATTTGAATGAGTGTTACAGCATCAGAAAAAAAACACGCAAAAAAAGTTTTCGATCTGCTTTCGAAAATTTACCCGGCGGTTAAACCCGCGCTGGAATATTCATCCGCCTTTGAATTACTGATCTCAACAATATTATCCGCGCAGTGCACCGATGAACGTGTGAACATCGTTACAAAAGATCTTTTCAAGAAGTACAAAAAACCGGCAGACTATGTTAAAGCGCCAAGCAAAGTATTGGAGAAAGATATTTTCTCCACCGGTTTTTACAGACAGAAAGCTAAAAGCCTGAAGAA
The DNA here is from genome assembly GCA_023475265.1 of Bacteroidota bacterium. Classification (GTDB taxonomy): domain Bacteria; phylum Bacteroidota; class Ignavibacteria; order Ignavibacteriales; family Ignavibacteriaceae; genus FEN-1297. The sequence continues at coordinate 842 of JAMCWE010000181.1, read as the reverse complement.
CTGCTGCGCGATGTTAATTGAAAAATACAATGGAAAAGTTCCCTCTGATTTCGATGAGCTGGTAAAACTTCCGGGCGTCGGGAGAAAGACTGCGTCGGTCGTTGCCGGCAATGCGTTCGGAATACCGGCAATCGCGGTTGATACTCATGTAAGACGATTATCCAACCTGCTCGGATTTATTAAATCTCAGGATGTGGAAAAAATTGAATCGCGCTTGAAAGAACTTTTGCCGGAAAGTTATTGGATCAATTCTTCTCATTGGCTGGCAACGCACGGCAGAATTACTTGTGTGGCGAATAGACCAAAATGTTTTGAATGTGTCTTAGCTGACGTTTGTCCTTCTTTCAACCCGAACACCAAGAAAGCCGTGTGAACCGGATAAAGGAGAGAAGTAATGAGTAATGATTTTGTTCGTGACCGAAATTTTTGTTTATCCATTCTTCAAGAATATACTAAGAGCGATAGTTTGCTGAAGCACGCTTATGCCGTTGAATCATGCGTTAAAGCTTACGCAGAAAAATTTGGCGAAGATATAAATTACTGGGGCAACGTTGCATTGCTGCATGATTTCGATTACGAAATGTTTCCAACTGCAGAAGAACCTGACTTCGCTGAAGCGAAGCTCCAACTTCGCGTAGGCGGGCATCCTTTCAAGGGTTCCGAGATTTTAAAAGAAAAAGGTTTTGATGAAGAGTTTAGAAATTCAATTATGTCTCATGCCGATTACGCAAACATTCCGCGCGATACTCTGTTGAAGAAAACTCTTTTTGCGTGCGACGAACTTGCCGGGTTCATCACTGCCGTTACTTATGTCCGTCCAAGCAGAAGCATTGATGAAGTTG
>JAMCWE010000212.1 GCA_023475265.1 Bacteroidota bacterium | reverse complement strand
GTTTACGATGTATCTGCGCTCAACGGAAGAAACCTCGGCGATCTTCTGGACGATCTTGAAAAACATTTGAAGTTTCCAAGCGGAGAAGAAACTGAAGACCCGCGTCTTCATCTTGCTATAATCGGAAAACCGAACGTTGGAAAATCTTCATTGGTTAACGCGCTGCTTGGTTTCGACAGAAGCATTGTCACAAATATTCCCGGCACAACGCGCGATAGTATTGATTCCGTTTTGAAATATTACGGTGAAGAAGTTGTACTAGTTGATACCGCCGGACTCCGCAAAAAATCCAGAGTGAAAGAGAATATCGAATTCTTTTCCAATGTTAGAACTTACAAAGCATTGTGGAACTGCGACGTTGCAATTCTTCTGCTCGATTCAAATCTCGGCGTAGAAAATCAAGACCAGAAAATTATTCAAGAAGCGGTAAGAAGAAGAAAAGGTTTGATCCTCGCGGTTAATAAATGGGATTTGATTGAGAAGGATACGAACACGGCGAAACATTACGCCAATGCGATAATAGATAAAATCGGTTCTATCGATTACGTGCCTGTTATGTTCGTATCTGCGTTAACGAAGCAAAGAATTTTCAAACTCATCGAAGTAGCTAAAAAGATTCACGAAGAGCGGCACAAAAAAATTCCAACAAACAAACTGAACGAAGTTCTTTTGCCGGAAATAGAAAACAGTCCGCCTCCCTCGTCGCCGACGGGTAAGGAGATAAAAATAAAATACATCACACAAGTGGGCGAGCATTATCCCATCTTCATGTTTTTTGCCAGCAACCACAAGTTCATACCGGATCACTACAAGCGCTTTCTTGAAAAGATGGTTAGAAGGAATTTCGGATTCGAAGGCGTGCCGATAACACTTTCATTCAAAGAAAAATAGCGGGATCCTTTTTTAAGCGGTTATATAGCCTTTATCTTAAAAATCTATCGCTTAAGATTTCTTGGATATTTCTTCTGCCGTCAATTACGCAATGAATGTATATTATATTTTTCTCGATTTCGTAGATTATTCGGTAAGGTTTGTAATGAATTTCCAAATATTTTTTAATTCCAGTGGGTCTAAGTTCAGGAGGAATATGTCCCCGCTCTGGGATTCGCTCTAGTTTTGAACAAGTTTCTTCCAAAGCATCTAAAAGTTTATTTGCAGACTGAATACTATCGTTCACAGCAACGTAAATGAATATCTCTTTGACATCTAGTTTTGCTTGGGGATCGATAATAACTTTGTATTTCATACTCATTGATTAGATTTCAATTCATTACGAAGATTAGAAAATGTTTCTTGAATTCCTTTAGCATCTTTACTTTTATCACGAGTCATTGCTAATAATTTTAGCATAGCCATAGTTTCTTGTGTCTTTTCATAAACTTTTATGTCTTGAACTATAACTTTAGCTTCGCCATTTTGAGTAATAACAAATGTTTTCTGATCCTTATTGATCTCCTCAATCATATTAGCAGCATTGGCTTTGAGGTAACTAATTGATTTTACTGCCTCACTCATTCTCATAGTGTAGTCCTTTTTTAGACCAAATATAGTCTATCACACCCATATTTTCAAATTATTATTAGCCATATGACGCTCTGGCGTTTAACCTGCTGCCAAACACTGCAATGCAGGTTAATTTATTTAATTAAAAAAAATCTCTCAAACTTATTTAACAGTACTAACCAGAACAAGACAGCCGAACGTAACATCCTAAACCAAAAACCGGCAGAAAACCCGAACCGTGTAAGCAGTCAAGTTGAAAAGCGGTTATAAGGTGTCTTACTCTCGCATTAATCTTTCTTGTAATAGTTTTTGTAAATCTCTACGACCATCTAAAACACAATGGATGAAAACTACTTTCCCGATAATTTGATAAATAATGCGATATGGTTTATATGTTAGTTCTAGGAAATCATCTATACCAAGTAGGCTTAATTCTGGAGGGACATGACCACGATTAGGATATACTTGAAGAGATAAACATTTCTCATACAATTTTGAGTATAATTTTTCAGCTTTTTCTTCAGAATCATTGAAGAAAACATATTTATAGATTTCAAATAAATCTTCTTCAGCAGAAGAAACGATATTAACTTTGAACTTCACGTTGTCCCCGTTTAAAATCATTTATACGATTTCGAACATTTCCAAACGATTTTTCAAGTGTTTTATAATTACCCTTTTTAATTTCTTTTCCACTCAACGCAAGTATTTTTAACAGAGCAATACTCTCTTGTGTCTTCTCATACACTTTAACATCTTGAAGAATAACTTTTGCTTCACCATTATGAGTAATAATTAATGTTTTCCGATTTTCTGCAACATCCCGAACAACCTCGGAGGCATGAGTTTTTAAATAACTAATTGGTTTTACAGCTTCACTAAATTTCATTTTATTCCCTTTCATTTTGCGACTACAATATAGCCCTTTAAGTAGTCTATATCAATCCTAATATCAAATCAAGATTTAAGCCTTATAACGGTGCTGCTAACCGGCAGCTCAGAACAACAATGCCGAACTGTTCCGAAGGAATCCCTTCGGGAAAAACGCGGTCGGGTGCAAAAGCTTGTTAGGTGTTTTTTAATAATATGCTTAACATTTTTAATTAATCACCATCTAAAGTGTTCAGATTACTTTGCTAAACTAAATAGCTTTTTTGTAAATAATATCATCCACCCCATTACAAAAAGACCTCCGGGCGCTGCAATAACTGTTGCCATTTCTTTTGTTTGAGGCATAAAGGTTACGAGAAAAATATATATCGTTAACAAAATATTTCCAATAACTCCTAAATAAGAGTTTATTCTTGTAAAGATTTTGCCTCTTAACATTACAAAGGACATTACTATTCCTCCAACAGTGGGCAACAAGAATCCAACAAATGCACTTAGACTTCCGTGAGCACCTTTTGCTAGCATTGCTTCGCCCGCCGCTGCCATTAATAATCTTGTAGATTCAGAAGTCGTTTTAAAGTATTGGATACTTAGCTCATACATTGGTAGAGCTGTATTATTAGAAATAAATAATATTGTTCCTACAAGAAATATAATTAGTGCAAAAAAAGAATAAGTAGGTTTTATATTTCTGTGAGCAGCGTAAAGAGCATAGTACGTTGGAATCAAAATAATTTGATTTACAGCATTTAATAAATCAAGATTATACAGCCCCATCAACCAATTATGTTGAAATTGTTCAAAGCGTTCAATAGCTGTTTGGGGTAACAGAGTTAAATTGCCTCCAGAAGAAGAACCAATAACAATGTCAATTATTATTCCCCCTAAAACAATAATAGTTGTTATTGCACCAATTTTATAAATGCTTTTCCATTGTTTAACAATCTCTTCATTTTCAATATTCTGGGAAGACATTAATTTATCTCCGATAATTATTGTTTAACAACTTTTCATATATTATTTGAAACACCTGACGGCGTGCGTTTAGCCCGCCGCCCATAACTACAATGACGGAATTATTAACGCAACTTTATTTTTATAAACCTGTCCCGCGCTCTTTGCGGGATCAGTTTTGTTTTGCTAATCAACTTTTACAACAAACTAATTCTGAAAAACTAAACCCGAATGCGACTCAATTAGACCGCATCGAAGACGCGGTCGCTTTGAGTTGCTGGTTATACATTTTAACATATATCTAGACATTGAAAAACATTCAATCCTTCTTTCCATCTGGTATATTGGAAACGCTCATCTCTGAACCATTTGGATAACATATTACACGTTTTGTGATTGAACCATCTTGAATATCTGCACCAAAGAGTGCTTTTTTATCATCACGGATTGCGGAAGAATAAATTTTACCCGCTCTGATGATTGAATACTTTTTATAATATTTTACCAAATGATTCTTAACGGGTTCAGGAAGAGCTGATATTTCAGTCTCAATCATATTCATATATAATGTATCTGCCCGGAATATTACATTAATATGCTTACCATCTTCCATAAAGGATGCTCGAGTTATTTCGAAATTCTTAGACCATTTTACATCTTTAGCCATTGGATAAATTTTAGTAAGCTCAACCTTTACTTTCTCTGAAACAATGATTTCCTTTTTTTCTTGTGCATAAAGAGAAATTGAGAATAAAAGAACAAAACATAATAAGATTGATTTCTTCATGATGAATATTCCTTAATTGATTAAAATGTATAACGACGTTGCGTTTAGCCCGCCGCCCAACACAGCAATGCAGCTTTGAAAAACTATGCCTATGATTTTTAATTTATTTTTCTTTTTAACCTCCTTCAAAGAGCAACTAACTTTTGTCAACCCAACTTATTATTACTTCAAACGACCGTATCGGAGATGCGGTCGGCTTGAAGAACGGGTTATGCCTTTATTCTCTTTATGTTTATCGCAAAAGTATCCTTGTCTAGCGTTGCATTAAATAATTCTATGTGAGAATAAATTGTATCGGATTTTAATATTGATTTTATTTCTTCTTTATGCGAATCTTCCATTTTAGAACCAAGAATTATAGAAGAAATTGAACTTGCTGGGACATCAAACAAATAGATTGGATATTTTTCATTATGAATTATTTCTGAAGCATCAGTAAATGGAAGAATCATTCTCCATTCTGATTCATATTCCCAATTCGTATGTTTGATTGTAAATATTTCAACTCCATTAGGATTCATCAGATTTATTTGAGGTCTCTTATTAACATAGACAACTTTCCTTAAATGTCTTAGCTCATCATTTACACTTATTCTTTGATTGAAATAGGTATGCTCACCATTAAATCCAATAACATAGCCCATATGATTTTCTGAATAGTGTGACCACATAAGTTGATGATCACATTTTTCTGACAATGATAAAGCTCCCATTCCAACATCAAATTTGCTTTTTAAAACATCTGGCAACAATTCAATTACATTATTCATATTCTCTATTACATATGGCTTAAGATATTCTTCAAGAGGTAATGCAAGATTAATAAAATCCTCTTTAGAAATAATCGATTGCACCACTGGATACTTTTCATAACCTTCTTCAATTAATGACTTAAAATCCTTCTTAGTTAATTCATAAATATTGGTTTGCTCAGATATTTTATCAATATTAATACTTATTTCAAAAGGATCATTCATAGCACCAAACTGCGTAAATCTAATTTTAAGCTTAGACAAAACATCTATTCTATCAGGTGAAAGGTATTTATAAAGTGTCATAATCTTATTTTAGCTATAGGCATAACGGCATTGTTTTTAAGCCGCCGCCCATAACAAGAATGCAGCTTTGAAAAGCGAACGCCAATAATTTATAGTTAACTTTTTTTATCACAGGATCAAAGCACGTAAAGGTTCTCTTGGTGCCATTAAAGCTACTGCACGGAAGATCGCCGTTATCTTCTATAATGTTATGACAAAAGGAATTGAATTTGTTGAACAAGGTATTAAACAATACGAACAAAAAATCTGGCAGAGCAATTCCTTCGGAAAAAGAACGACAAATAAAATATTCACACAAACAAGCGCACCGTTTTGGGCTTACACTAATTGCTCAAGTAGAGTGAGTTCATTAGCAGCGGCATGTTATACAGTTTTACTTTACGACTTTTTATTCAGGTTTTGTCCAGAATAAATCAGGATTGTTAGTTTTGTAATATATAAAATTCACACCCGTCTCCTTATTTGCCACTTCCTTTTTCTGTGGTGTTTGTTCAATCCCATCCAACGGCAAAAGCTCAACATAAGTTACTCCTTTACCTTCATTCCAAGTTTCGGTGTCATATTCACTTACTAAAGGGCATTGCAGTCTATAAAGATTTTTTGCCATATAGTATTCTAAGTAAAATTCTTTGGGCTCTAATTCTTCACTGTTCCTATTAGCATCTGCATTCAAAACTAATGGCTGTTCTTTAATCAACCGTTCTCTTACTTCTTGTATTCCCAATAAATTGCCTTTATCGTCCATCACGTAAGCATCAAAAGTTGGGTCTATCCAAATCCATTTATTTAAATCTTTGCTGTAAACCATATTAATAACGTGGCAGTCATCAAATTTAGTTTCTCTCGGCATACAAGTAACAAAACGTGATTTTATGCCCATAGATAGGTAACACTCGTTTAGTATCGTTGCCAACATTCTACAATTAACTCCGCGTTTTTCAGCTTTACATACTTTTATTAAATCAATTGCATTTTTTAATGTTGGGTTATTACTGTTACCATCGTGTTTAATTAAATTATGGACCCAATGCATTAAATTAAATATTTGAGATAGCTCTCGACCTTTCCCAGCAACAGAATCTAAATTCAATTTTTTTCTAACTCTAACAAGATTTGGGTCGTCTTGAGATTGGTAAGTAAATTTTGGAATAAAACGATTGTCGGAATAGTTGTATTCTTTTGCTTTTCTTAAAACTTCTAACTTTGACGGCTCGTAAACAATTCGAGTTTTAGCGGAATCTTTTTCATTTAGTAATATTATGAAATCATAGTTTTCTTTGAGATTAATGCTAAAAGAAATTGAATCAACGTCAGTATAAAATGTTACCCGCTTAGCAGAAGTTGTATAAACATCTGGATTTAGTTCTGGGGCAATTGTCCAATAGTTTTTTCTTAAATTATTATCATCTTTGATGTCGACCATTTTAGAATGAGCTTTGATTATTGGCAGTTTATTTTGGGCAAATAAAATCTGAGTCATAAATAGAATTATTAATAAGCTAAATTTTACTTTCATTTTATCCTCTTGGTTTATTAATGTATTTGGTCAATATAAATTAAACTGTATAATGGCGTGGTCTAAGGCGCAGCCCCAAACTACAATGCCGAACTTGTTAATAAATTTTATAATTACAAAAAACTTTCATAGCACGACTACCTTGAATGGCAATGCCAAAACGGAACGACTAACTCTAAAATCTCTAAAATGCCGAATGTGAATACAGTCTACCCCGATGAATATCGGGGCTGTCGCCCTTGAGCCACTGGTTATATTGCGTCTCATATTCCTCTTGATACTATCAGAATAATGATATAATTTTGACACATACAAAAAGGAACATTTATGCCAATTATAAAACCAATATCTGATTTGAGAAACAAATCAAACGAAATATCGGAACTTGCCAACAATTCTAACGAGCCAATATTCATAACAAAGAATGGTGAGGGAGATTTAGTTGTTATGTCAATGTCTCATTATTCCAAGCTGCAATTAAAACTTGATTTACTTAGCAAACTATCTGTTGCACAGAATCAAAAAGCGGATGGAGACAAAGGACGGACACTAAAACAAGTTATGACTGATATTCGGAATTCGATTAATGCCAACAGATAAATACCAAATTCGGCTACTAAGAATTGCCGAAGAAGATTTTACTGAAATAATATCTTTTATCGCAGCTGATAATCCGACTGCTGCTGAAGCAATCGCTGACAAAATTGAAAAGAACATTGAACTTCTATCCGGGAATCCTATGCTTGGCAGAATACCACGAGATGAGGACATTAAAAATCTCGGATACAGATATATAATTGTCCAAAATTATATCGTGTTCTATACTATTGAAGAAAGAACAATTTTCATTCATAGAATTTTACACGGCGCAAGAAATTATAAAACCCTACTCTAACCATTAAGCAATATAACGGCGTTGCCGCTAACCGGCAGCCCAGAACAAGGATGCAGAATAGTTGCAACTAACTTTTATTTATAAAAATGTTTCTTAGAACAACCTACCTTAAAGAGCTACTAAACTTTGTCAACGCAATTTTATAATTACACAAATGCCGCACTGAAAAACGCTGTCCGGTTGAGCGGCGGGTTATACACTATTATTGAAAGATGATTTTTTCTCTTCCCTTACTTAGACATCAATTATAAAAATTATTTCTATTGTTTAATCTTTAGATTTGCGATCATGCCAAATTCATTACACCAAAGACCAACCGAACCATCTATTCGATTGGATAGTTCGTTTACTACAAGGCTTGGTTTGTTTGCACTATTCACATAAACTTTTACCTCAGGCTTTTGTACTACAATCTTAGCATGAAACCATTCATCACCATTGGGTGCCGGTTCAATACCTTTTTCATATTCTCCAGGGTTCTCATCACGCAATCGTTTCCATGTCCAATCTGGATGTGAAATATATTGAACAGCATGAGATTTATTAACGGGATTAGGAGAACGGAAATTAAACGGGCGAAAATAAATCGCATCATAAGTATTTTCATCAACAACACGGATAGCAATACCAACGAAACTGCTTTGTGGAGGTCCGCTTTTCCCTTTTGCATCAAATTCTATAATTCCGTTTGTGAATTTAAAGCCATCAAGCCAAATAAGATCGTCGCCATCGGTTTTTGTTATTATTAATGCTTCAGCGGAATCTTTTTTTGCAAGTTCCGTTGAAACGAACTTGCCTTTCCAACCGCTTCCATTTATCGCAGTATTAAGGTCTGGTATAAAAATATCTTGAGCATGTAATGAAGATATAAATATCGATGCGAGATATAAGCTGATTATAATTTTTTTCCCCATTCCTTTCCTTCATATTAATTTTAGACTAGTGTATAACGGCGTTGCGTTTAGCCCGCCGCCCAAAACAACAATGCGAACATTTTCAACGCAACTTTATTTTTAAAATCAGTTTTGTTTTGCAATCACACTTTTAAGAACAACTTACTTTGAAAAACTAAACCCGAATAACTCACTACGACCGATTCGAAGAAGCGGTCGGGCTGAGACGCGGGTTAGCTGCTTGGGACTGTTTATTAATTTTACTTTTTATTTTTACGAAACGATATTTATTTAACTTGCCTTTACTTTTTAGATTATTGATATCAATGCCGAATTCTTTAAGAAGGTTAATATTAAGTTCCCATTTTTGTCCACTTCTTAATTTCCATTCCTTGAAAACGACACTCACAATTTTCTCAGCAGTTTCTTTACTTAAACGATTTACTTTCTTGAATCGATTTAATGCTCTGTCTCCATTTCCTAAAATTCCAGCAAGACCTATATGTTTGACTTCGTGGCACAAAGGACAAATAGCTTGGAAGCTACCTAATGTTTGTGTCAAATTATTATCATTATAAATCCACACTTCATGGCATTCTACAGGGTGTCTTGTTCCTTTTCCACCACAAATTTCACAAAGGTAATTTGCTTTTGCGTAGACGGATTTTCTAATTCTGTCCCACTCACTTTGTTTTACGTTTTTTCTAGTATTTGAAAACCAACAACTTGAAGGCACTAGTTCAATCTGAAGTTTCAAAGTTTTATGACGCGCTAATAACTGTTTATCCTTCTCTGTAAGTCTTAA
>JAMCWE010000048.1 GCA_023475265.1 Bacteroidota bacterium | reverse complement strand
GTAATCCCTTGAACACGGTATAGAGTTCTTCTTACCTAGTGTAAGTCCGCTCTCTCATCTGTTAAGCCAGTTTTTTATAACGAAAAATAATTTATCTTTATTAACAATCTCAACATACGAGTGTAAGTTTAAGTTAAGGAACAAGGGCAAATTTCATGTCATTAAGTCTTACTTATTGAATAGCTGATTAGAGTTTAATCTTGACTATAGAAACCTAATGTGGTAATTTTGACACTCAAATAAGATTTATTAATTGGAGAAATAATGGATCGTTCAAAATATTTATTCATTTTTATATTGTTAATCGGTGTTGCTGTTACCGGTTTTCAATGTGCATCTACTGAATTGACTAGTGCAAAATTATATATACAGCAAAAGAATTATACTAAAGCAATTGATGCATTAAAAAAGGAAGTAACTAAAAATCCAAGCAGCGACGAAGGTTATTATCTATTAGGTTATGTTAATGGCGAGCTAGGTAATTATGAAGATATGATTGATGCTTACAATAAATCTCTTGGAATTAGTACTCAGTTTAAGGCAAATATTACAGATTCAAGAAGATATTTTTGGGCACAGCTTTTCAATCAAGGTGTGGGATTATTTCAAAAGGCAAATAACAATAAAGATAAGGATAGCGCGAAAGTATTGTTTGATAAATCAATTTATTCATTTAATACTGCTATAAAACTAGAACCGGATTCTGCCGATACTTATAAGAATCTTGCTTTTGTTTATATGACTCAAGAAAAATATGACGATGCAGTTGAACCGCTTCAAACTCTTTTAGGTAAGCAAAAAACAATTGATGGCTATAAATATTTAGGTGAAATATATTACGATAAAGCTACAAAACTAAAAACTAAATATGATAATACACATAATGCACAAGATAGTGTTGAGTCTATGAATTATTTCAATAAAACTATTGACCTGATGCAAGAGGGCAGAAAGAGTTTCCCAGGAAACTCAGAGTTACTCTTATTACTTTCGAATTCATATATTGGTGCACATAAAATTGAAGTAGCTATTGATGCATTTAAGGAAGGTGTTGAACGAGAACCAAATAATAAATACTACAGATATAACTATGGAGTTTTATTATTAGGAACTAAAGATTATAAAACTGCCGAGGAAGAATTTAAAAAAGCGATAGAAATTGATCCGGAATATCAAAATGCAATTTATAATTTAGCCGTAACTTATGTTAAGTGGGGCGCGGATTTAAATAAAGTGAATGAAACTAAAAGTACTGACGCTCCGGCAGATACAGCATATATGGAGAAATATAGACTAGCAGTTCCTTATCTTGAAAAAGCAGTTCAGATGAAATCGAATGATGCTTCTATGTGGGAACTGCTTGGCAGAGTGTATACAGTTTTAGGAAATCAAGATAAAGCTACTGAAGCATTTAGTAAAGCTGATCAACTACGTAAGTAAAAAGTAGATTAAATTTATATTTTAATATATTTGCCGAAATTGTCCTATATTTAATTCCAAATGAGTTTGGGATGGACGATTTCGGCATCTGTAATTTTAGAAGTTCAGGTGGAAGTTCAAGTTCAAGATCAAGTGCAAGATCAAGTTAGTAAGATATTATTAACAAATTAAAAAATATTCAAAGAAAATAATTGGTAAAAAATATGACACAAAATAATCAACCTCAAGGACAGCAAATTAATATTGAATTAGGCGAAAAAGAAGCCGAAGGAATATATTCTAACCTGGCAATAATAACTCATTCACCAGCAGAGTTTATAATTGATTTTACGCGCATTGTTCCAGGCGTACCCAAAGCAAAAGTACACGCTAGAATAATTACAACGCCGCAACATGCTAAAATGCTGATGAAAGCATTAAAAGAAAATATCGAAAAATTTGAAGCAAGATTTGGAGAAATAGCAATTGAAATGCCTCAGAATCAACATTTTGGTTTTGTACCTGTAAATAAAGATGAAAAAGTTAATTAAACTGTTTAACTGTTCAATTGATAAATTGCTGGAATAGAAAAGCGAAAATAAATTTGAAGTCTGATTAAGAATGAAAAAGAATAACGTATATATTGAAACTTATGGCTGTCAGATGAACGTTGCCGATACAGAATTAGTCAAAGGTATATTGAAGAATAACGGATATGAGATGACTAATGAAGCCGATAATGCAGATGTTATTCTATTGAATACATGCAGTGTAAGAGATAATGCAGAGCAAAGAATTTATGGACGACTAGGCAATTTTAAGAATTTGAAATTGGGCAAGCCTGGTTTGGTGGTAGGAATCCTCGGCTGCATGGCTGAAAGGTTAAGGAAAGATCTAATTGAAGAGAAAAAAATTGTTGATGTAATTGTTGGTCCGGATGAATACCGCAAACTTCCGGAACTGATTGACGTTGCTTTTAATGGAGAGAAGGGAATCGGAGTTAGATTATCAAGAACTGAAACTTATGATGATATTATTCCTTATCGCGAAGATGGACTGCAAGCATGGATTTCTGTAATGCGAGGCTGCGACAAGTTTTGTACTTTTTGTGTAGTTCCATTTACAAGAGGAAGAGAGCGAAGCAGAAGCTTAGATTCAGTTGTTGAAGAAGTGAAGCAGCTTTCCGAACGAGGATTTAAAGAAATTACATTACTTGGTCAGAATGTAAACTCCTATCAAGATAATCAAAATGACTTTGCTGATTTGCTGGCTGCATGCGCTATTGTTGATAGAAAAATGCGTATAAGGTTTACAACTTCTCATCCTCAGGATTTATCAGATAAATTATTATATGCAATTGCTGAGAATCCCAATATCTGTAATTACATTCATTTGCCGGTTCAATCAGGTTCAAATAGAATTTTGAAATTAATGAATAGAACTTATACTATAGAGCATTACCTTAATCTAATTCAGAAAGCAAAACAAATAATTCCCGGCGTAAGTTTTTCTACAGATATTATTTCAGGATTTCCTACAGAGACGTACGAAGATCATGTAATGACTTTGGACGTTATGCGGGAAGTTAAATATGACGGTGCTTATATGTTTAAGTATTCTCCTCGCGAAGGCACAAAAGCATATAAAATGGAAGATGATGTAACTGAGGAAATAAAGACTAAAAGACTTCAAGAGATAATAGACTTACAGCAGCAAATATCTTTTGAAAAAAATCAATCTTTAATTGATCAAGAAGAAATAGTATTGATAGAAGGATTAAGTAAAAAGTCAGATAAATTTATGTCGGGAAGAACAGACACAAATAAAGTAGTAATTATTCCGGCTGATGAAAAGATAGAAGAAGGCGGTTATGTAAAAGTAAAAATAAATCGCGCTACTTCTGCTACTCTTTTCGGCGTTCCAGTTTCATTGGTTAATGAGACGGATAATAAACTTGCGCTAACAGCTTGACGATTAAAAGTTTAAGATAAAATCAATTTGAACAATTCTAAAGAATTTTTATCATCAAAAAAATTAAGATGTTAAAAGTTAAAACTATTTTCGTCTGTTTAATTTTATTATTATCATCAACATATATTTTTCCTCAAGATATTGATATAGTTCCATATTTAAAGAAAATAGAAAGCGGTAATAAAATTGAAGTTAAAGATGAATTACCGATGTTGAAGAAAAAATTTCCAAACAGTTCTTCAGTTTTATTTCTTGATGGAATTCTAACCGAAAACAGCGAGCAGGCAGTTGCAGTTTTTTCTAAGTTATTAAAAAATTATCCTCAAAGTAAATATGCAGATGCAGCATTATACCGAATCTACACATACTATTATGCGGTCGGAAATTTTATTTCGGCGAAATTATGTCAGGGAAAACTAAAAAGAGAATACCCGCAATCGCCATATATACAAATTGCAGCTCGAAATATTCCTTTAAAAAATAATGAGCTTGCCAAAGATTCTCTTCAAACTATCAGATCATCAAATAATAAAAGCAACGCACCTCAAGAAGAAGTTTCATCGAATTATAAATATACAATTCAAGCAGGAGCTTTTAGTGTATTAGGTAATGCCGAGTTATTAAAAAAGCAATTAGAAAATGCCGGTTATACTTCAAGCATCGAAGAGAAATCAGTGGCGGGTACAATATTTCACGTCGTATATACAGGCAAATTTCAAAATATGGAAGATGCAAAAAATTTTCTGCATTTAATAAACTCAAAATATAATCTTGACGGCAGGCTAGTCTCTCTTGATATGATTAAATCGAACTAAGATTAAGTTGACTGGCCGCTTTCGCTGGAATGGGCTAAAGCCCCGTGGTGTTTTGGGGGATTTTATTTTCCCAGGCATAAATGCCTGGGCTAATGGACACGCCCTTTAGAAGCTGTGTGAAGAATAGTAATCAAGTGATTCAAAATTAATATGAAAGCTTAAAAGAAATAAGTTAATTTGGCGAGAAAAATTTTTAGCATAAATGAATGGGCTAAAGCCCCTTTGTATTTTGGGGGGATTTTATTTTTCCAGGCATAAATGCCTGGGCTAATATTAAGACCTTTTTGGTGTAGCTGATGAAATCCACAATATTATCATAAGGTTTGAATCCTTAAATTATGAAGGTCAACTTGAGCAGTATACATAGTTACATAGTGGCTACTAGCAGCAGTAAGATTAATTCCAATTTCCTAGTCTTAGATATAATATGGAAATAAAATTTCTTGGAAGCGGATCCGGCAAAACATCTCTGAAAAGATTTCATTCATCTCTTTATTTTTCTACTAACGAATATAATCTTATTGTTGATGCTGGCGATGGAATTTCGAAAGCTATTCTTTCACAACAAATTTCATTTAATCAAATAAATGGAATTTTAATATCGCACCTTCATCCGGATCATTTTGCCGGTTTAAGCGGGCTAATAGTACAAATGAAACTGCAAGCCCGTACCATAGCTCTTGATATTTTTATTCATAAAAATCTTGCAGAGACTGTTAGAAAGAATCTTTATCAATCGTATATATTTAACGAGAAATTAGATTTCGAAATAAATTATATTGAGTTTGAAGAAGCCGAACAGATAAAAATTAATAAAGAGATAAGCTTTATCCCTAAGCAGAATTCACATTTAGATAAATATAAAAAATACGATAAGCTAAATTTAATGAGCTTTTCCTGCAGCAGTTTTTTATTTGTTGGTGAGGGAAAGAAAATATTTTTTACCGGCGATATAGGAAATGATTCTGATTTGTATTTGTTCAGTGATTATGAAATTGATTTAATGATAACTGAAATTTCTCATGTAAGTTTGATGGAAATTTACATTGCCGGCAAAAAGCTTAATGCTAAAAAAATCTATCTTACTCATATTAGCGATGAGGATGAAGAAGACATAAATAAATTTCTCAATTCTTTAGAACCAATTGAAAGGGGAAATATTGTCACTGCATATGACGGAATGGCATTCAACATCTAGAAATGTTGGGCATTTCAATTCTCTTTAATAAAATTTAATAAAATAATATATTTGATATACAATATTCTAAACTTTCATTAATAATCCTGAAATGGTGAAATAAGTCTTTGCATAACTTCTGTAAATAAATAAAAATTTTTTGAATGTTAATAAAATGATTATTGAGGAATTTAAGAAACGGTTCGGTATAATTGGCAAGGCAAAAGAAATCCGTGATTTGATTGATATTTCAATTCAGGTTGCAGCTTCCGATATAAGCGTTTTAATTTACGGAGAAAGCGGTACAGGAAAAGAAATTTTTGCAAACGCAATTCATGCATACAGCAAACGAGCTGACAAACAATTTTTAAGTATTAATTGCGGAGCTATACCTGAAGGCATTTTGGAGAGTGAATTATTTGGCCACAAAAAAGGTTCATTTACTGGCGCGGTTGAAAGCAGAAAAGGATATTTTGAAATAGCTGACGAAGGCACTTTATTTCTGGATGAAATTGCAGAAATGCCACTAACAACTCAGGTGAAACTTTTAAGAGCAATTGAAACAAATGAATTCTTAAAGATCGGCGCTGAGACTGTAACAAAAGTTGATGTAAGAATAATTGCGGCGACAAATAAAGATCTGCAACATGAAGTTGAAATGAATAGATTTAGAGAAGATCTTTATTTTAGGTTAAAGGCAGTTACATTAAGCATTCCGCCATTAAGGAAAAGAAAAGGGGACTTAGAAGAATTAGCACATTACTTTATTTCCAACTATGCCGCTGAAAATAAAATTGAAACTCCAATATTGCCAAAGGATGCTTTAGATTATTTAATGAGCTATGATTGGCCCGGGAATGTTAGAGAATTAAAAAATACTATTGAATCTGCGGTAGCGTTAAATAAAACCGGAGTGCTTGATGTTCAATCGTTCATACCATTAATAAGATCAAATAATTCCGATCATTTACAAAGAAATTTACCTATCTATGTAAATAAATCCGCAGAAGAATTAGACCGTGAACTTCTTTACAGAGCTCTTTTTGAAATAAAAAAAGATATTATGGAATTGAAAGATATGGTTTATCAGCAGCATGTAGATGTTACAGACAATGAAAATGATGGTAAAAAAGATGAATTTATGTCGTTACAGCAGATAGAAAAGGAAGCGATTCAAAAAGCATTAAAGCAAACAAATGGCAATAAAAGAAATGCATCAAAATTGCTGAAGATTAGTGAAAGAACCCTATATAGAAAAATTAAAGAATATGATCTTTAAAAATTCCAAATTGTCATCAATTCTTAACAAATTTCAAATAATTCAATACTGTGAATAAAATTAAAAAACAAATAAATATACAAAAAACACAAAGCTTAGTTCTTCCCTTGTTTATCATTATAGTCATGATTAATTTTGCAGGGTGCTGTGTTTATTCTTTTACAGGAGCTTCAGTTCCTAAATATTTGAAAACAATTTCAATCCCGCCGGCATTAGATAGAAGTAGTTCCGGTGAACCTGGTCTAAGTGACATCTTTACGAATAAACTTACACAAAAATTTATTGATGATAATACTTTAAGAGTTGCAAATAAATCCACAGCAGATGCAACGATTGATTGTGTAATAACCTCTTTGACAGATATGCCCGTTGTTGTTGCTGCCGGCGAAAATGTTACATCAAGAAGGATAACGATTTCAGTACAAGTAACATATAGGGATTTAGTAAAAAAGAAAACGATTTACGAAAAAAGTTTTTCAAATTATGGTGACTACCCGTCTGGCGGTAGTTTAAGTTTAAGAAGAAACGCTATCGAGACAGCAATCGATCATATTACAGATGATATTCTTCTCGAAACAGTTTCCGGTTGGTAATTTAAATTATTTAATTTAAGGATTCATATAAAAAATGGATAACGTAGTTCTGGTATCATATTTTGTCTCTTTGTCAATACTGTTCGTGTTTGGCTTACACGGTTTTATAATGATTTTTTATTACAACAAATATCGAGATGTAAAACACACTCCTAATAAAGATTTTGAACCAAACTCATTCGTAACAATTCAACTTCCTCTTTATAATGAACAATATGTTGTTGAACGAATCATTAATGCAGTTTGCGATATTGACTATCCAAAAGATAAAATGGAAATTCAAGTCTTAGATGATTCGACAGATGAAACAGTATCAATAACAGCAAGGATAGTTGAAGAGAGAAGAAAAGAAGGTTTCGATATAAAACATGTAAGAAGAAGCAACAGAGAAGGATATAAAGCCGGCGCTTTGAAAGAAGGAATGAAAAATGCGAAGGGAGAATTTATTGCAATATTTGATGCAGACTTCATTCCACAAAAAGAATTTTTGAAAAAAACACTTTCATTTTTTACTGATGAAAAAGTAGGAATGGTTCAGACAAGATGGGAACATATTAATGGTGATTATTCTATTTTAACTAAAGCTCAAGCATTAGCTCTTGACGGCCATTTTGTTATCGAACAAACAGTTAGAAATAAAGCTGGATTTTTTATTAACTTTAACGGTACCGGCGGAGTATGGCGAAAATCGTGTATTGTAGATGCAGGAAATTGGGACGGCGATACTTTAACCGAGGATTTAGATTTAAGCTATCGTGCTCAATTAAACGGATGGAGATTTGTTTTCTTGAAAGACTTTACTTCACCGGCTGAATTACCATCTGAGATAAACGCGCTAAAGTCGCAGCAATTTAGATGGACAAAAGGAGCGATTGAAACAGCTAAGAAAATTCTTCCACTTGTTTGGAAAGCAAAAATACCATTTCGAGTAAAGCTTCAATCAACATTTCATTTAACAAACAATATAGTTTTCCCTTTTATTTTATTAGCTGCAATTCTTAATGTACCTTTAATCTTCATAAAGAACAGCGGACCTCATCATGCTTATTTTGCAGTGATGTCATTATTTGTTTTGGCATTTGTAAGCTCATTTATGTTTTATCTTTATTCGCAAAAAGATATAAGAACCGATTGGAGAAAGAAGATTGTTCTCTTCCCATTATTTATGGCCGGCAGTATGGGATTTGCCGTCAACAATTCGCGTGCAGTGTTTGAAGGCTTATTAAATCGTAAAAGTGAATTTGTTAGAACACCAAAATTTAAAGTAGTGAACAACGGCGATTCATTGATGGGCAAAAAGTATAGAAGTAAAAAACTTG
The DNA here is from genome assembly GCA_023475265.1 of Bacteroidota bacterium. GTDB lineage: Bacteria > Bacteroidota > Ignavibacteria > Ignavibacteriales > Ignavibacteriaceae > FEN-1297. The sequence continues at coordinate 28,994 of JAMCWE010000048.1, read as the reverse complement.
GGCTCTCAGTTTATGTGGAACTGTTAATGGCTATTTATTGCTTGATAGGCGTTGCATCATCAATATATTTCCTTGAAATAGCTGCGCTGCCATTCCAGATTTTATTCTTCTTAGGTTTTTCATTTGTTTCTTTGACATCAATTAAACACGCGTTTTCAAAAGCATAGGATTTTACTTTTGGCGAAAACAGCAACAGAAATATTTAATGATAAAGTCAGCTTAATATACGAGTATAATAAAAAATCTCCGTTATTTGCTAGGATGGCAAATACGGAGATTGAAAATAATAACATTGAGAAAGCAATTGAAATTCTTAATAAGGGAATTGAGATTTATCCAAATTATTCTGCTGCGTACTTACTTTTAGGTAAGGCAAATGTTCTGATTGGTAATTACTCCTCAGCATTGAAATATATTAGAAAGGGAAGCGATTTAATCCATTCGAAAAAAACCTATGATTATTATTTAAAAGAACTTGAGAACGTAAAAAAGCAAAGATCCTTTTTCCAAAAAAGTACTAGAACTAGTTTCCTTTCGCAGCCTGAATTGAATGAAATTGAACCAATACTATTTGAAGATGAGAATAGAGATGGCAAAGTAAAGGAAACAGTTAAATCTGTTGAAGATCGCCTTGATAATTTTGCAATAGAAATTACAAATGCTAAAATTTCCGATGTTAGCGATGATGAAGTCTTATCAAACGCATTGATGGATGATTTCCCAAGCGATAATTTGATCGTATCGGAAACACTAGCAAAAATATATGCTGCTCAGGGTGAACAAAATGAAGCCATTAAAGTATACGAAAAGCTGATCGTAAAAGAACCGCAGAAAGCAAAATATTATAATAAAAAAATCTCCGAACTCAAGTCTGAACTCGAATTATAAAATATTCATAAAACTACCTTCCACATCTTTTCAATATTAAGATGAAACCAAAGCAATTGCAAAAAAAACTCGATCGTCAATTTTATACACGCGATCTGCTGACCGTTGCATATGAGCTTTTAGGAAAACACTTAGTAAAAAAAGAAAAAGGAAAAATTCTTTCCGGGCGAATAATTGAAGTAGAAGCTTATGACGGTTCAATTGATGAAGCTGCCCACACTTTTATCGGCAAGACAAAAAGAAATGAAATAATGTTCAACATCGGCGGTTATTTGTATGTTTATTTCACTTATGGAAATCATTATTGTTGTAATGTTGTAACCGGCGAAGAAGGTAAAGGAACTGCAATATTGATTAGAGCAATTGAGCCTTTAGAAGGAATATCAACAATGATAAAGAACAGATTTAATAGAGATTTGTTAAATGAAAAAGAAAAATTTAATTTAACAAGCGGTCCGGGAAAAGTTTGTCAAGCATTATCGATAAATAAAAGTCATTATGGAATTGATCTAACGGGAGACGAAATTTATTTAATAGATCAGCCTCTTATTGATAAGCAAAATGTTGTAATAACAAAAAGGATAGGAATAAAAAAGTCTGTCGATCTACCATGGCGTTTTTATATTAAAGACAATCCTTACGTTTCAAAAAAATGATACATCCTAAAAATCTTTTAATTGTTAGAACAGATAGAATTGGAGATGTAGTTCTTTCTCTTCCGCTTGCCAGGATTATAAAAAAACATTATCCGGAATGTAAGGTTACGTTTCTCTTAAAAGAATATACCAAAAGTCTAACTGAACAAAATCCATTTATCGATCAGATAATTGTACTTAAGGAGAAGGAAGGCAAGATTTTAATTAAAAAAAATATCGATGAGATTTCGAAATTTCGGTTTGACTCAGCTGTAATTGTTTATCCAACATTTATAACTTCATTAGTAATATTTTTATCTCTAATAAAAAATAGGATTGGTACAGGCTATAGATGGTATTCATTACTTTTTAATCATAAAATTTATGAGCACAGAAAATTTGCAGAGAAGCACGAACTTGAATTTAACGTTAATTTATTAAGAGCGTTTGGTATTAACGAAGAAGTAAATGAAGAAAATATTCAGTTTGATTTGATTCCAAATATAAATAGTAAAAATTCAATTGATAAGCTTTTTATTGAAGAAGAAATTTCACCGGATAAACCAATTATAGTCATTCACCCAGGCAGCGGGGGCAGCGCGGTTGATTGGCCTATTGATCAGTTCCAAAAACTTGTTAGGCTCATAACATCTAAAATGGATGCAACTATTATAATTACCGGCAGCAGCAACGAACTTGCAATCTGCAAAAAATTAGAGATCAATAATGCGGTGAAAAATTTTGCCGGTAAATTTGATCTTGCAGATTTAATTGCCGTCATCGACAAATCAGATATATTTATTTCTAATTCAACCGGACCGATACATATTGCAGCGGCTCTTGGGAAATATACAATTGGTTTTTATCCAAAAATATTGTCATGTTCATCTCAAAGATGGGGCCCGTATACAAAAAGAAAGTTTATTTTTACACCTCAAATTGAATGTGCAAACTGCTACAGGAAACAATGTGAAGAACTAGATTGTATGGGCAGCATTAAACCGGAAGAAGTTTTTAATCAGATAGAAAAAGTATATCAATTTATTCTTAATAACGGAGAATTTGATGTTTAAAAAAGGATTAGTATTTGCAGTTATTATTTCAATTTCAATTATGGTTAAAGGGCAAAGCCATTCTGATTTTAGAACTATTGAAAATAAGGCATTTAAGGAAGGTGAGAAATTAACCTTCGATGTAAAATATGGATTCGTTACAGCAGGAGTGGCTGTAATGGCCGTGCCGAGAATTAGGAAAATATCCGGCAGAGATGTTTATAATATTACATTTGATGTTAATTCTGTTCCAAGTTTTGATTGGATTTATAAAGTTAGAGATCATTATGAAACTTACTTAGATGTAGCCGGATTATTTCCATGGCGATTTGAACAGCACATACGGGAAGGAAGTTACAGCAGAGATTTTTCGGCATTTTTTGATCAAAGAAAAGGAAGGGCAAAAACAACCGGCGGAGAATATAAAATTCCCAAATATGTGAATGATATTGTTTCTGCATTATATTATGCAAGGACTTTAAATTTTTCAAAATTGAAAACCGGAGATTATATTCAACTTCAAAATTTTTATAAAGATTCTGTTTATACGCTGGATGTAAAATATCTTGGTAAAGATCAAGAGACTGTACCAGCCGGAACATTTAACTGCATAGTTGTTGAGCCGATAATTAAAAAGGGGGGGCTTTTCAAAAGTGAGGGAAGCATTTATGTTTGGTTAACTGATGACAATTTGAGAATTCCAATTAAAGTAAAAACAAAAGTGGTAATCGGATCAATAGACGGAGTACTTACAAACTATGAAGGTTTGGCAGGAAAATTAACTTCGAAAGTAAAGTGAAAAGATTCTACACAGAATTTCACTTTCATAAAACAATAATTAGTTAAAACGTATTTTACACAATAAATTACTTCGAAGCTTTTGGAGTTTGTAAAGATTTCAACAATATTAAAACAAATTAAGATAGGAAATCTTTATTCTTTTTTTTATTTTCACATTATATGGATGAACAAAAAAACGAACCAGATTTAAAAGAAACGCAGACGGAAGAACCTCAAGGAGACAAAAAATTTAATTCTTCAAGGAATAATAATCTTCCTCGTATCTCGCCAATAACAATTGCTTTAATAGGCTTGTTCGGCGGTTTTTTCTTATATCAAATTATCGGCGGCCTTTTAACTTTATTGGTGTTTGGATTCAATATTAATAATGCCTCGGTAAATGGTTTAAGATTAATGACGATTGCCGGACAAATACTATTTATTTTATTACCTGCATTAATATTTTCGAAAGTTTTTTATGAAGATGTCGGGCATATAATTCGGTTTAAATTTCCTAAATGGGAAGAATTTTTTTTATTCACAATCGGAATTATTGTTCTGACGCCGCTAATTCAATATTATCTTTCAATTCAAAATTATTTTATTGATTTATGGTCTGTTAACTCTTCAATTATTAAAACTATAAAAACATTTCTTGATAAAATAAATGATGTGGTTGATAAAACTTACGGAAACCTTCTTTCGGCAAAAACAATTTTGGATGTTATTCTTGTAGTCATTGTTGTTTCCGTTGTGCCCGCGATTTGTGAAGAAACGATGTTCCGCGGATTTATTCAGAAGAGTTTTGAATTTAAAATTAAACCATTTTGGGCTGCTCTAATTACGGCAATTTTTTTCGGCTTATATCATTTTAATCCTTATGGATTAATTCCGTTAATTGCGCTTGGATTTTATTTCGGTTTTGCAGCTTATACAAGCAATTCAATTTTCATTCCGGTTTTACTTCATTTCTTAAATAATTTTTTCGCGATAATTTTTTATTTCATTTACGGCAACGATGATGTGCTAAATTCTGCAATTACGAAAAATTTTGATTTATATTCTTCGGTATTAATATTGCTGGGCTTGACAGCATTATTCAGTGTAATTATATTCTTTATTAAAAGATATTATTCTCGTACAAACAATTCGTAGGAGAAAATATGCCAATATGTCCAAAGTGTAATTATGAGTATGTTGAAGGAATAACAAAATGTCCTGACTGCGGAGCCGCATTAGTCAGCGAGGAATTTTATGTTAGGCCTGAGGATTGGGAAGAGGAAGATTGGGAAGTTGTTTTCACATCAAGCGTAGAATATGAAGTAGAGATGTTGAGAGACAACTTGGAAGGCGCCGGTATTCCTGCAGCGGTTTTATCTCAGCGTGATAGAAATTTTCCTGCACCGGGAGATTTTTCAATTGTTAAACTTCTTGTTCATAAAGATGATGTTCAAAACGCATTGAATTTTATTGAACAAATAAAAAATCAACCACCCGATCAGGAAGAAGAACAGTAATGGCTTTTGAAAATACGGCAAAGAGAGTTTTCGTTTCAATTGCTGCCATTCCACTGATATTAATTGTAAGCTACTTAGGAAGCTTTTTCTTCTTTTCATTTGTATTAGCAATTGCGCTAATATCTTATTATGAATTTGCAAACCTGGCTAAGCACAAAGGAGCGAATACAAATCTTTGGATCGGCTTTGCAGCATTAATTTTTCTTTTAATAAACCAATTTAATTATATATTCGAAACTTATTCCTTCCTTTTATTTTTAATGATAGTTCTTTCCTTAATTGAATTATTCCGAAATAAGAATTCAGCTATTCTTAATATCGGAGCTACATTATTAGGAATATTTTATATCGGATTATTCGCAAGTTCGTTAATCGGAATTAGAGAATTTTATCCTGCTATCGGGGATTTATATACACGAGGCGGATACATAATTATTTCAATATTTATTTCTATTTGGATTTGCGATTCGGCGGCATTTTTTGGCGGAACGTCACTTGGAAAACATAAACTTTTTCCGCGTGTTAGTCCAAATAAAAGCTGGGAAGGCGCAATTTTTGGCTTTATTTTTGCCGTTATATCTATGATCTTATTAAAGTTTGTGATACTAGAATTTTTATCATGGAGTACGATAATTGCTTTTGGTATTATAGTAGGAACCGTCGGCCAGGTTGGAGATTTGATAGAATCTCTTATTAAAAGAGATGCCGGTGTAAAAGATTCCTCAGCATTAATTCCGGGTCATGGCGGTATATTTGATAGATTTGATTCAATACTTTTTACGGCACCGGTAATTTTACTTTATCTAAAATATTTTTTGTAATTGAATTGTGTAAATGAAAAGAAAAGAAAAAATAAGCGTTATAACTTTAGGCTGTTCAAAAAATACTGTTGACTCGGAAAGATTAATGAATCAAATCAAATTGAATAATTTAGATTTAATTGACAATCCGAATAACGCTGATACAATAATTATTAATACATGCGGATTTATCGAAGCGGCAAGAGAAGAATCTATCAATACTATTTTAGAAGCCGTAAACCGAAAACAAGAAGGTAAAGTAAATAAAGTAATTGTTGCCGGCTGTCTTTCCGAAAGATATTTAAACGACCTGCAAAAAGAAATTCCGGAAGTTGATGCTTATTTCGGAACTGAGAAATATGAAGGCATTTTAAAAGAATTGGGCGGCGAATTGAAATATAGTTTACTAGGTGAACGATATTTAACTTCACCTTCTCACACCGCATATTTAAAAATATCCGAGGGTTGCGATCATCCGTGTTCATTTTGTGCGATACCAATAATGCGCGGTAAACACAAATCAAAACCGATTGAAGAGTTAATTAAAGAAGCGGAATTTCTTGTAAGAAATAATTCAAAAGAATTAATCTTGATCGCTCAGGATACTACAGATTATGGAATAGATATTTATAACAAAAGAGCTTTATCAGAACTTTTGAATGAATTAAGCAAAATAAATGGAGTTGAATGGATTCGGTTAATGTATGCTTATCCTTCTCATTTCCCGGATGATGTAATTGATACGATAGCTGACAATCCAAAAATTTGTAAATATGTTGACATACCACTTCAACATATTTCCGAAAGCGTTCTTAAATCGATGAGAAGAGGTGTTACTTCAAAACGAACAAAAGAATTGATAACAAAATTGCGCGATAGAATTCCGGAAATAACAATTAGAACTACTTTTATTGTCGGTTATCCGAATGAAACTGAAAAAGATTTTGATGAGCTTTGCAGTTTTGTCCAAGAAACAAAATTTGATAGAATTGGTGTGTTTACTTTTTCGGTTGAAGAAAATACATCCAGCTTTATTTTAGGTGATCCGGTTTCTGAAGAGATAAAACAAAAACGCAAAGATATTTTGATGGAACTTCAAAGAGAAATTTCACAGGAAAAGAATAGAAATTTGGTCGGCAAAAAACTTAAAGTACTTGTAGAGAGGATTGAAGGTGATTTTTTTATCGGCAGATCTTACAGAGATGCACCGGAAGTTGATGGAGAAATTTTAATTTCAAAAAATGAATTGGAAAATAATTATACTGAAATTGAAGGAGGAGATTTTTATACGATTGAAATTACAGATTATAATGACTATGACCTTTACGCTAAAATTGTTAACGAGGAAATAGAGGAACAAAGATGAAAGTCTTCAGACTTTATATAATCTCAATTCTCATGATTACAGCATCAGTTTATGCTCAGGTGGAAGATGCCACCGAACAAAATTCATTTGGGAAAGGAGTAAAGTTTTATCAGAACTTGTTGGATTTTTCTTCCGGTAAAAAGAACACTACAAGACTTGACGCTTTTGTCATGATCCCTTACTCGTCTATACAATTTGTAAAATCAGATACAGGATTTGTCGGTAATTTTTCCGTAACCATTTCAATATTTAATGATTCAAAAGAAAAATTAATTACAGAAAAAACATGGAATGAAACTTTAGAGGCAAAAGATTTTAGTCAGACAACTTCCAAAGATCATTACAGCTTAAATTTAAAATCGTTTTACTTAGCTCCAGCAACATATTTTATCAGGACTGCTGTTGATGATAAAGAATCTAATTCAGAGTTCACTAAAGAAGTTACGGTAAAAGTTCGAGACCTCTCTAATCCTGTTGCAATGAGCGATATAATGCTACTTGCAAAACGGATTGAAAAGGAAGGCATTAACAAAATCATTCCAAATATTTCCGGGAACGTTGCATTACAGAAGGATGGCTTGCCTGTATTCTACGAAATATATTCAAACTTTCCTGAAAAATTAAATATTGAATATGTTATAAAAGACAAAAAGAAAAATGAAATATTTACAAGCACACAAATTAAATCAGTTGATTCAGGGCGAACTCAAATTTTTTATACAATAAAAGACAGCACCTTTAGCCTGGGATTATATTACCTTGATATTTCTATAAAAGATTCAGCTAATAATATATTGGCATCAGGAGAAAGACCATTCTTTTCGAGATGGGTTGGTGTGCCTTCTACAATAACAGATCTGGATAAAGCTGTTGAACAGCTAATCTACATCGCTTCTTCGAAAGAAATAGACTTTATAAAAGATGCAACTACAGTTGAAGAAAAATTAAAACGATATTTAGCATTTTGGAAAAAATTGGATCCAACACCCGAAACAGAAGACAACGAAATATTTAATGAATATTATAGACGAATAGAATATGCTAATGAACATTTTTCACATTATGTGGAAGGCTGGAAAACTGACCGCGGAATGGTTTTTATCCTTCTAGGTTCACCTGATAATGTAGATCGTCATCCTTTTGATCTTGATTCAAAGCCGTACGAAGTTTGGGAATATTATAATCTCAATCAAAGTTTTACTTTTGTTGATGAAACAGGTTTTGGGGATTACAGGCTTATTACACCATTAACCGGGGATCTTTATAGGTTCAGAAGATAAAACTGTAATTGATGATTGATCAATAAAACTGAAATATTAATTATAAACTAGAAAAATCTTCAGAATATTTAGTGAGTTACATTTCTTAAAACTTAATTATGATTTTAACAGTTACATTAAATCCGCTGCTTGAAAGGAAATTTTATTTTGATCATTTAGACCTTCAATCTGAAAATAGAAACGGAAGAGCTACATTAAATGCCGGAGGTAAAGGAATAAATGTCAGCCGCCAACTTAATTTTCTGAATGTAGAAAATATTTCTTTAACATTTCTCGGAGGGCTGAACGGCAAAGTATTGAAAGAAATTCTTATGAAAGAAAATATTAAAAATGTTTCGATACATACTAAAGATGAAACTAGAGATGCTGCGGTAATAGTTGATGAATCAGCGAAGAATCATTATACTTTTTTTCATTCCAATTCAATTATTTCTTCGAATGAAGTAAATGAATTTACTGAGAAGATGAAAAAAATGATTGATAATTGTGAGATGGTTATTTTTTCCGGCAGCTCGCCTTGCAGCGAGACAGACACAATTTTTCCTATTGGAATTTCTTATGCAAATAATAATGATAAAATTTCCATCTGCGATACTTATGGAAATCATTTAAGAGCTTGTATAGAAAGCTCACCAACAATTGTACATAACAATGTCGCTGAAGTTGAAAAATTATTAGATATGACATTGAAAACTGAAAAGGAAAAAATTGATTACCTCACTTATCTTTATCAAAAGAATATTAAACAAGCATTCTTAACTGATGGTGAAAAATCATTTTTTGCTTCTAACTTTGATTATCATTATAAAATAGAAACTCCTAAAATTAAATCAATTGATTCCACTGGAAGCGGAGATAGTTTTGTCGCCGGGATTGCATATTCGTTGCATCATTCACTTACTTTCGAAGAGAATTTAATGTTATCCACTGCATTGGGAACTGCAAATGCGATGCGTGAAGAAGTTTGTAACATCCGGCTAGATGAAATCGAGGAATTGAAATCAAATGTTAAGATATCATCTGTCGGTAAAAAAATGAAAACACTCGATGTTACACCTCGTTAAATATATTTTTGTTTCATTCCTACTGATAACGCCCAGCCCTTATTCACAAATTATTGAATCGACGAGTGTTTTTGGTAATAAAAATTTTTCTGAAGAAGAGATCATTAATTGGAGCGGTATAAAACCAGGCTCTCAAGTAACTTCAAATCTTATCGACACAGTAAAATCAAGATTAGCTTTACAATTCGGCAACCGCGGATATTTCCATAGTTCATTTGAAAAATCTAATTTAGAAAGAAGCTCTGATTCATTAAAATATAAATTGAATATTTTTATAAACGAGGGAGAACCTACTTATATAAATAAAATAAATATAACGGGATTAGATTCAGAACTCAGTTCTAAAATATTCCCAATATTTTTTTATATGAAAGGCACTATATTTAATAAATTTGAACTTGAAGAAAATCTTTCTTCAGCGCTTACTTACTTTGAAAATAATGGATATCCTTTTGCAAAAATAATTATATCATCAATTTATTTTTTTACCGATACTGTACATGACGAATATTTAGCTGATATTACTCTGAAGATAGAGAAAGGAATTAAAAGCCAAATCGATAGAATAGAAATAAATGGAAATTTATCTACTAAAGATTATGTAATTTTAAGAGAACTAAGATTCAAAACCGGGGAAGAATATTCTCAGACAGCTATTGATGATATTTCTAAAAAATTAAACCGGCTTGGATATTTTGAACCAGTATCTGAACCGCAATTTTTCCTTGACTCGAAGAATAACGGGATATTGAGAATTAATGTTAAAGAAAAGCAGACAAATAATTTCGATGGAATAATTGGTTATATTCCCGGCACCTCTTCAGGTGAAAGCGGTTATTTAACCGGAATGGTTAACGTGAGCTTAATAAATTTATTTGGCACGGGAAGAGCCGCGGCCATAAGATGGCAGCAGTACAATAGGTCTTCTCAAGACTTGGAGCTAAGGTATCTAGAGCCTTGGTTGTTCAACTATCCCTTCAATCTTACGACTAGATTTTTCCAAAGAAAACAAGATAGCTCTTATGTGCAAAGAAGTATTGAAGGAACGATAGAATATTTAGCTACAGAAAATATTTCTGCTTCAATGTTTTTATCTTCGGAATCGGTGATACCAACTCAAACCAATGTACCCGTGTTTACCGTTTATAATTCAAATGCTATTACAACAGGAATAAATATAAAAGTTGATTCAAGAGACGATCCTTATGCACCGACAGAAGGAATATTATTTCTAACATCCTATTCATTTAGTAAAAAGAAAATATACGGAGAAGATCAAAGTATTTCACCGGGAACACCAAGCTCATTAAATCTTCAAAGGCTTACTCTTGATCTTGATGGTTTTTATGAATTATTTAACCGGCAAATTATTGCAGTCGGTATTCATGCGAGAGAACTTCGCGGTTCTTTTTTTGAAGTAAGCGATCTATTTAGACTTGGAGGCGCAAACACTTTGCGCGGTTATACGGAAGATCAATTTTTAGGAAATAGAATTTTATGGACTAACTTTGAATACAGACTTCTACTTACAAAAAGGACTTTCGGTTTTTTGTTTTTCGATACCGGATATTATTTAAGAAGCGCTGATCCAGTGAGGAATATTTTGAAAAACGAAGGTTACAAAATTGGTTATGGATTAGGTTTTAATATTGAAACAAATTTAGGTGTATTAAGAGTGAGCTTTGCTCTGGCAAAAGGAGATTCATTCTCGCAAGGTAAAATACATTTTGGAATAGTTAATGAATTTTAATTTTAACTAATATTATTTTTAATTAATTTTTTATGGGGTTTAAATTTCTTCTTTCAAAATAATTTTGATAATAGAGATTGATGAATTTAAATAAATTAGTTGCCCTTATAAAAATTATTAGACCAACGAATATTGTAATCACTATTCTTTCCATTGCTATCGCTGCAATTGTTTGTCTACATAGCCATTTTAATTTAATAAATATAATATTCGCCTCAATATCCGGAGGGCTAACAGCAGCAGCAGGCAATATAATCAATGACATTTTTGATTTTGAGATTGATAAAATAAATCGGCCCGATCGACCTTTACCTAGCAAGTTATTATCCATTCGTAGCGCTTACACTTATTATATTGCACTAAATATTCTATCAATTGGGATTTCTTCTTTTATAAACAATTACGCTCTAATTATAAATCTTACAGCTGTAATCATTCTATTTTTTTATTCTTACAAGCTGAAGCGAATTGTGTTAATCGGAAATATACTTGTAGCGTTCTTAACGGGTTTAGCGTTTATTTACGGCGGGATTTCTGTAAATAATATTCGAGAGGCGATAATTCCTTCTCTTTTTGCTTTGCTTATAAATTTTATTAGAGAATTAGTAAAAGATATGGAGGATATTGAGGGCGATTCTAAAGCGGGCATAATATCTTTTCCTAATAGATTTGGATTTATGAATTCAAAAAGAATTATAGCGGGCTTTTCCATTTTACTAATTGCTGCAACATTTTATCCTTTTTTATTTAGAATATACAACATCAAATATTTTTTAATAATTTTGTTATTAGTAGATCCTATTTTATTATTTATTTTGAAATCATTATTTAAAGATGACTCCCGTAAGAATTTGAATAAAATTAGTTTTATATTAAAATTAAATATGGTGTTTGGTCTTACAGCAATTTATTTCGGCAAATGAAAAATTTTGATATTTCCTATTTGAATAAAAATATTAAGCTTCTTGCAGGCGTAGATGAAGCCGGCAGAGGGCCACTTGCAGGACCAGTTATTAGTGCGGCAGTTATTTTTGATGAAAATGTTTTTATTGAGGGAGTTGATGATTCAAAAAAATTAACTGAAAAAGAACGCGAAGAACTTTATCCAATAATCGTTAATAAGGCAATTGCTTTCTCCGTGGCTTCAGTTTCCCACTGCCAAATAGACCAAATCAATATTCTTCAAGCATCATTGAAGTCAATGTTAATAGCAGTAAAGCGGTTAAATGTTCAACCGGATTTAATTTTAATAGACGGCAACAAAACTATCAATTATTCTATACCTACAATACCGATTATCAAAGGTGATTCAAAATCATTTTCAATAGCGGCAGCATCAATAATTGCAAAGGTAACGAGAGATAGAATAATGAAAAGACTGGATAAACATTTTCCACAATATTCATGGGCTAAAAATAAGGGCTATCCCACGCAAGAACATATTCATTCTATTATTCGTTACGGTTATTGTCCTTTACACAGAAAAACTTTTTTAAAGAAAATCCTATCAGAAGATTATTCTCCGTATTTTAAGTTTGAGAAATAATTAATCTTATTTATAGAAAGGGGTAGAGATGAGTTTAGCTTCTAAAAAATTAGGACGTGAAAGCGAAGACCTCGCCGTTAATTTACTTATTCAAAAAGGTTATCAAATTGTTGAGAGGAATTACACCTTTGAAAAAAAAGGCGAGATAGATATTATAGCCAAAGATCCGCTAACTAATTATTTGGTTTTTGTAGAAGTAAAGTCTAGAAATAATTTAGAATTCGGCGAACCTGAATACGCAATTACAAAAAATAAAATTCGGCAACTAAAAAAAATTGCTGAGCTTTATTTGTATGAAAGAGAAATTAACGAAATTGAATGTCGTTTTGATGTTGTAGCGGTTTTATTTAGACCTAAACTAAAACCGATAATCAATCATTATGAAAATGTGATTTAACAAATTACAAGTATTATAGCTCTAATTATGATTAATCGAACTTCTAATTCATCAAATTTTTTTTAGGTAAGTTTTTTTATTATTTTGGTTATAATGCTAAGTGAATATTAATAGAAAAAATTTTAATGAATTTAATACAAGAATTTATTGTAATCGAAATACTTTCTAATTTAATTAAGCATTGTAAAATTTGAAATTAAGTGGAAACTAAAACAAATATTCAAAAAGGATTTTCAACAGCTAGTAAAAGATTAAAAGAATTTTTTAGCACTGTCTCGGGACTTTCACTATTTACCATAGAATTTTTCAAAAATGTTTTTTTACCTCCTTATGAATTTGCTGAAGTAAAAAAGCATATGGATGAATTAGGAGTAAAAACATTACCAATCGTAAGTGTAACCGGTTTTATAATCGGATTAGTTTTAGCTATGCAAAGCCAACCAGTTATGGCAAGATTTGGAGCTGAAGCATTTTTACCCGGTATGGTTGCTTTATCGGTTGTTAGAGAACTCGGGCCAGTTATTACAGCATTAATTTTTGCAGGAAGAGTCAGCTCGGGAATCGGCGCTGAACTTGGTTCAATGCGCGTTACTGAACAAATAGACGCAATGGAAGTTTCAGCGATTAATCCTTTTAAATTTCTTGTAGTAACAAGAGTATTAGCCTGCACAATAATGCTTCCAATGCTAACTGTTTATGTAATCTTCCTTGCAATATTCGGCGGATATTTAGCTATATTTCTTTCACAAAATATTAATTTTACTTTATATTTGCATTCAGTGGTTCAGTCTGTAGAATTTACTGACTTGATTCCGGGAATTGCAAAAACATTTTTCTTCGGGTTTATTGTCGGAATTGTGGGCGCATATGAAGGATATAATACTGAAAATGGAACTGTTGGTGTAGGTCGTGCATCCACAAGTTCGGTTGTTATTTCATCTTTATTGATTTTACTTGTTGACATGGTTCTAGTAAAAATTACAGTTTTCTTGTGGAGATGAATTAATGGCAGAAGTTGAAATCAAACATTTAAGCAAGTCGTTTGATGATCTAATTGTTTTAGATGATATTTCTCTGAAAATTAATGAAGGAGAGAATGTTGTAATTTTTGGAAGAAGCGGATCCGGAAAAAGTGTTCTGCTTAAGTGTATTGTGAGATTATTAGAACCGGATTCCGGAGATATATTAATAGAAGGAGAAAATGTTTTTACTCTTTCAATAAAAAGATTGAATGAGCTAAGGAAGCAAATAGGATTTCTATTTCAGAGTGCTGCACTTTATGATTCAATGAGCGTAAGAGAAAATCTTGAATTCCCGCTGATTAGGAATTTTAATTTTTTACAGTCTGAAAGGGAAAAAAAAGTCAAAGAAGTATTAGAAAAAGTATCGCTGGAAGATGCAATAGATAAAATGCCTGCCGAGCTTTCAGGCGGGATGAAAAAAAGAATTGGACTTGCAAGAACGATAATTACCAAGCCAAAATTGATTTTATATGATGAGCCAACAACAGGCCTTGATCCGATTACCTCTAAAGAAATAAGTCAATTGATTGTTGAATTGCAAAAAGATTTGAATACAACTTCAATTATAGTAACACATGATTTGATTTGTGCAAAAATTATTGCCACCCATGCAGTAGTTCTAAAGGACGGAAAAATTAGATATGAAGGTAACCTTGAAAACCTAACTTCTAAAGAAGATCCTTTCTTAAAAGATTTTTTCAGTAGTGAAATAATAACAGACAAAAATGAAAGAGTTTAATGTTTAAGAAAATGTCAGCTGTTAGACTTGGTTTATTTATTTTTATAGGAATTATTCTTTTTGTTATAGCCACATTTCTAGTCGGACAAAAGAATGCTTTATTCAGTTCAACATTTAATGTGAAGGCATATTTTAAAGATGTACAAGGATTAAGAAGCGGTGCAACCGTCAGGTTAAGCGGCATTGATGTCGGCAATGTTAAGAGCGTTATGATTGTAAATGATACTTCCGGAAGAGTAGAAGTTTCGATGAATCTTCAAACAGATATTCAAAGATTTATTCGTACCGATACAAAAGCAACAATAGAAACGGAAGGATTAGTCGGAAACAAAGTGGTCGTATTAAAAATCGGAAGTAGTGCCGCAGAGCCGGTAAGAGATGGTGGTTATATTCAATCTGAAGAGCCATTAGGTTTTTCAGCAATCATAGCTCAAACAGAAGGAGTTATTCAATACACAAAAAATATGACAAAAGATTTATCGGAAATTGTTGGAAGAGTGAATAGAGGTGAAGGTTCAATCGGAAAACTTTTAACCGATGAAGAACTTTATAATGATGCAACAAGTTTGACAAAGAGAGCGGATCAAAGTTTAAAAAATATTACTGATGAATTAGGAAGAATTATCGGAGTGTTCGATACATTAGGAATGGGTGTTGGCAGCGTTGTAAAAAATGTTAATTCTGTTGTCTCTAATGTTGATACAATAATTGTAAATGTTAATAGCGGAAGAGGTGTTTTAGGTGCTTTGCTAGTTAGCGGCAAATATGATTCCACTGTTACTTCTATATTAACAAATATTCAAAAAACCAGTGTTGATGCAAAGCTCAGCGCTTCAAGACTTGCCGAAAATATGGAAGCACTTAAACATAATTGGCTATTTAAAAGTTATTTTGAAAACCGCGGCTATTGGGACAAAGCACAATATAATGATGAGATTAATGTTAAAATCCAAGAGCTCGATCAAAAAATAAAAATTTTGAACGGACAAATACAAACCTTGAAGAAATTGCAAAGTGACTCAAAATAATTAGCGGATTAATCCGGATAAATAATCAACTCTAGCGATAAAACATTTATTTGCCACTCCTTCCAGCGAGAGCTTCAATAAGTGAATAATTTTTTAAACTCTTTGTGATTTCATTCTTTTGTATATTTATTGACTATAAATTAGAAAGAGTAAATTTCTTAATGACCGAAATAAAAAATTTACAAAAAGAAAAAAAGATTATAATTAAGGGAGCGCGAGAACATAACTTAAAGAACTTAAGTTTCGAACTTCCGCGAAATAAATTAATTGTATTTACCGGTGTAAGCGGCAGCGGAAAATCTTCTCTTGTATTTGATACTATTTATGCTGAAGGACAAAGACGGTATGTAGAAAGCCTTTCTGCTTATGCCAGACAATTCCTCGAAAGAATGAACAAGCCAGATGTAGACTTTATCCAAGGGATAAGTCCGGCAGTTGCAATCGAACAAAAAACCGGAGCTAAAAATACAAGATCAACTGTTGGAACTACTACGGAAGTTTATGATTATTTGAGATTGCTATATGCCAGGATAGGAAAAACAATTTGTTTTGAATGCGGTAAAGAAGTAAAAAAAGCAACTACAGGAACAGTATCGGATTGGCTTGAAGAGCAGCCGGAAGATTCTAAATTCTATCTTGCTTTTCCTCTTCACATGCATGAAGGACATACAATCAAAGAAGAAATTGATATCCTCAAGAAACGAGGTTTTTTCAGAATTTATTTCAAAAATAATTTATATGATTTAAATACCGAAGAAAAACTACCCGGGAAAAAAGATAAGATCAGTGTAGTTATTGATCGATTCAAAGTTCAAAAAGGAAAAATTCGGGAAAGGCTTTCAGACGCAATTGAAGTAACTTTTAAAGAAGGTGAAAACAGATTAGTTTTAATAAATTCCGAAACAGGCGAAGAAAAAGAATTTAATAAATACTACGAATGCTGCGGAATTAGATACGAAGAACCGGAGCCGCGATTTTTCTCTTTTAATAATCCTTTCGGAGCTTGCCCTGTATGTCAGGGTTTTAGCAAAACAATTGGCGTCGATATGAATTTGGTAGTTCCGAATCCTGCGTTAAGTATAATGGAAGGAGCTATCGCGCCATTTCGCTCAAACAAATACGGCACGCATTTAAGAGATTTGATCCGAAGCGCAAAACAATACAATGTCCCAATTAATATTCCATTCAACAATCTTACTTCTGAACAGGCTGCATTAATTCGAAATGGTTTTGGAGATTATATTGGAATTGACAAGTTCTTTGAAAAACTAGAATCCAAAACTTATAAGATGCATATTAGAGTGCTTCTAAGTCGATACAGAGGATATACAACTTGCTCGGCGTGCAAAGGTTCAAGACTTCGCCGGGAAGCTCTGCAAGTTAAAATTGGAGATAAATCAATTTACGATGCAGTAAAAATCCCAATCGAACATTCACTTAATTTTTTTAAAAACCTAGAGTTATCAGAATATGATAATTTAGTTGGAGAAAGAATATTAAAAGAGATAGTAAAAAGATTAACATTTTTAAATGATGTCGGAATCGGCTACTTAACTCTTGATCGATTAAGCAGCACTCTATCCGGCGGTGAAACTCAAAGAATTAATTTAGCAACTTCACTTGGATCATCGCTTGTTGGTACACTCTATGTTCTAGATGAACCTAGCATTGGACTGCATCCCAGAGATAATTCAAAGTTAATAAATTTATTAAGGAACCTAAGAGATATTGGAAATACTGTTCTAGTCGTTGAACATGATCCTGAGATGATTAGATCCGCAGATTTAATTGTGGATATGGGACCAAATGCCGGAGTCAATGGCGGAGAAATTGTTGCGATGGGAACTATTGAGGATATTTTAAAAGATAAGAATTCTGTTACCGGAAAATATTTATCCGGCAAATTGGAAATACCAACGCCACTAAAAAGAAACACGAAGAAAACTAAATCGATTCAAATCTTTGGTGCAAAAGAAAACAATCTAAAGAATATTGATGTTGAAATACCGTTAAATAAATTTGTTGTAATTACCGGAGTCAGCGGTTCAGGTAAGAGCACATTAATCCATGATATATTGTATGGCGGGATTGCAAAGCATCTTGGAAAAACTCCTTCAAAGATTGGAAAGTATGATGATATTAAAGGGAGTGAATACCTTGATGAAATTGAAATTGTTGATCAATCTCCAATCGGTAAAACTCCGCGTTCAAATCCAATAAGTTATGTTAAAGCGTACGAACATATCAGAGAATTATTTGCATCAACTCATCAAGCTCGATCACGCGGGTATAAGCCGGGATATTTTTCATTCAATGTTCCCGGAGGAAGATGCGAAACCTGTCAGGGCGATGGTTTTATAAAAGTCGAGATGCAATTTTTAGCTGATTTATACCTTGAATGCGATGACTGCAACGGCACGCGTTTTAAAAAAGAAATCAGAGAAATTAATTATCGCGGAAAGAATTTAATTGATGTTCTAAACATGACGGTTGACGAAGCCGTGGAATTCTTCAGTAAGAATGATAAAATAATTAAGAGTATGGAATTGCTCTCTCTCGTTGGTTTAGGTTATTTAAAACTGGGACAGCCGTCAAATACACTTTCCGGCGGCGAAGCACAAAGAATTAAATTAGCAGCGCATCTAACATCTCAAAGAGAAAGACAGCATACATTATTTATATTTGATGAACCTACAACCGGTCTTCACTTCAATGATATTTCAAAATTAATTAATTGTTTTAATCTGCTTCTTGAGAGAAATAATTCCGTCGTAATAATTGAACATAATCTTGAAATAATAAAAAGTGCGGATTATGTAATTGATTTAGGACCGGAAGCCGGCGAAAATGGCGGTGAGATTGTTGCTACCGGCACTCCTGAAAAAATAGTTCAAAATTCTAATTCATGGACAGGAAAATATCTTAAAGATTATCTGGATTAATTTATTATCGTAAGATTTTCTCTTTTAGCACTTTCTTATGACTTAAGTTGTGATAAAATTCAAGCCTATAATTACTTTAATTAACTAAACTTACAAAGTAAAATTATTTTTTTGGAAACTTTGTTGAGACTTCAATTTTCATAGCTACCCAATATTCCTTTATCACTAACAATTTAAGTGAAATTTTATGGAAACAAGATTGGTAAAAACTCTCTGCACCAAACTACCTTCATTGGCAAAATTGATTAGAATGCCTAAATCATTTTTTGCTTTAACAATGATAATTTTGGTTTTTGTATTTTCCGGCTTTCAAACGAATAATAAAACTTTAAACAATAATGACATTATTCGCGCTACACTTAAAAATGGCTTACGAGTTGTAATCGTTCGAAATGCTTTAGCTCCTGTTGTAACTACAGAAATAAATTATCTTGTTGGTTCGAATGAAGCACCGAAAGGATTTCCAGGAACTGCGCACGCACTTGAACATATGATGTTTAGAGGAAGCAAAGAACTTTCTGCTGATCAGTTAGCCGACATTACCGCAGCAATGGGCGGGGACTTTGATGCAGATACGCGTCAAACACTTACTCAATATTATTTTACTGTTCCTTCTGAAGACCTTGATGTTGCTTTACACATTGAATCAATTAGAATGAAAGATATCCTTTCAACCGATTCACTCTGGAAAAATGAGCGTGGCGCAATTGAACAAGAAGTTGCACAAGACCTTTCCAATCCACAGTATGTTTTCTACTCAAAATTGTTAGATGCATTATTTAAGGGAACGCCATATGCGCATGATGCATTAGGTACTCGCCCTTCATTTGATAAAACAACCGGTGAGATGCTGAAGAATTTTCATAATTCATGGTATGCGCCGAACAATGCAATACTCGTAATTGTTGGTGATATTCAGCCGCAAAAAGCTCTTGATGAAGTAAAAGATTTGTTTGAAAATATTCCCTCAAAAAAACTTCCTGAAAGACCTGAAGTAAATCTTGAGCCAGTTAAGTCAGATACCTTAAATCTTCCAACAGATTTACCATACGGATTAGCTGTAATTACATTTCGTATGCCTGGCAGCGATAGTCCTGATTATGCAGCAGCACAGATTCTTTCAGATGTTTTAAGCAATCAAAGAGGCGACCTTTTTTCCAAATTAGTTCCTGTAGGCAAAGCTTTATATGCAGGTTTTCAATACAGTGATCTTCCTAAAGCAGGACTTGGTTTTGGACTTGCTGTTTTTCCTAAAGGCGCAAATTCAAAAACTTTGATAGATGAAATTCAATCGATACTTAACGATAATATTAAAAAAGGTTTTTCAGAAGATTTAGTTGAAGCTGAAAAGCGGCATGAACTTTCTAATTTCGAATTTCAAAAAAATTCTGTCTCGGGTCTTGCATCAGTTTGGTCTGAAGCATTAGCGGCGGAAGGGAAACTGTCTCCGCAAGATGATATAGATGCATTAGAAAAAGTTACAGTAGAAGATGTGAATCGAGTCGCTAAAAAATATCTTGATCCAAGCCATGCTATTTATGCAATATTAACTCCTCAGTCTTCCGGAAAACCGATTTCACAAAAAGGATTTGGCGGACAAGAATCATTCGCTCCCAAGAATCCAAAAGCAGTTAAGTTACCTGTTTGGGCAGACAAAGCATTAAGCAGGCTAACTGTACCTACGTCGGTGGTTAAACCAACTGTAACGGTATTATCAAATGGAATGAAGCTGATAGTTCAAAATGAAAATGTAAGCAATACGATAAGTGTTTATGGAAGAATAAAAAGTAATTCTGATTTGCAAACACCTAAAGGGCAGGAAGGTGTGGCGAGTGTTTTGGACCAATTGTTTTCATATGGCTCCAAGACACTCGATCGCATTTCTTTTCAGAAAGCGCTGGATGACATTGGTGCAGATGAAGGTGCTGGAACAAATTTTTCTTTACATGTCCTTTCAAATCATTTTGAAGAAGGCGTAAAGCTTTTAGCAGATAATGAATTAAATCCGGGTTTACCTGAACGTGCATTTAATATTATTAAGCAGCAAACCGCAGCAACAGTAGCTGGTGAACTTAAAAGCCCGGATTATTTAACCGGGAAAGCTCTCAACACGGCGCTTTATCCACCGAATGATCCAGTACAAAGAGAAACCACACCGGGAACTGTTAATTCTTTAAGCTTAAAAGATGTTCATGATTATTATTCAAAAGTATACCGCCCGGATCTTACAACTATTGTTGTAATCGGAAACGTAACACCGGAAAAAGCAAAAGATGTAATTGAAAAATATTTCGCAAGTTGGAAAGGCGAAGGTCAAAAGCCTGAAACAGAACTTTCATCAGTTCCCGAAAATAAACCTTCTACTTCATCTGTTCCAAATAAAAGTCGTGTACAGGATAAAGTTATTCTTGCAGAGACGCTTGGATTAAATCGATCTAATCCGGATTATTATGCTCTTCAACTTGGCAATCATGTTTTAGGCGGTGCTTTTTATGCTACTCGGTTCTATAAAGATTTACGTGAAAACGCCGGATTGGTTTATTATGTTTCTTCTTCATTTAATGTTGGAAAAACTCGTTCAACTTATGAAATAAATTATGGTTGTGATCCTCAAAATGTAACTAAAGCAAAATCAATTATTGTTAGAGATTTAAAACAAATGCGAAAAAATGATGTAACTTCCTACGAGCTTGAACAAGCAAAATCAATGCTTATGAGAGAGATTCCTCTTTCCGAATCAAGCTTGAATAGTATTGCATTGGGATTGCTTTCTCGTTCGATTGATGATCTACCATTAGATGAACCTTTTATTGCAGCAAAAATATTTTTAAAACTTTCTGCTAAAGATGTGAAGAATGCTTTTTCAAAATGGGTTCGCCCAAGCGGTTTTGTCCAGGTAAGCGAAGGGCCAAATCCACAATAGTTTATAAAATAATTTCCTTTTCAAAAAAGCTTTTCATGTTGTTCAATCTTTACGCAACATGAAAATCTTTTCTATTTTAAATTGAAAAACGATTGTGAATTATAAGTTTCAAATTGTATTAGGCAATATTTAAGTTATCTAATAATTGTTCAGTTAAATTTTAATTATTTGCTAAATTATTCAATGAATTCAAATATTATTCAAAAATAATTAAGAAAATTTTCATAACTTCTTGCTAATAAAATCTTTGTCGAATATTTTGCATATGTAAATATTTTTATCAACTGACATTATTAATTGAGGGATTCATTATGAGTCTAAGTCAAATCGCGCGATCGATTAGCGCGTCACCAACCCTTAAGCTAAATGAAAAAGCGGCAATATTGAGGGAAAAAGGAGAACCTGTAATTCACCTTGGTGGCGGCGAACCAAAGAGTAAAGTTCCGATGGATGCAATTTTATCTACTGCTGCACATCTTAACACCGGTGAGATAAGATACGCACCAGCTGACGGTATACCAGCATTGAAAAAAGCAATCATTCGCTACACAGAAGAATTTTATAACCGAAAGGTAGCTCCGGAAAATGTTATTGCTTCCGGTGGAGCTAAGCAAGCTATAATGGTTGCATTACAGGCAATCCTTAATCCACAAGAAGAGGTTGTTTACCCTGCGCCTTATTGGGTTAGTTATCCTGAGATGGCTAAGCTTTGCGGCGCAATTGGCGTTCCTGCATTGCCAGAGGACGGCAGTTTCTATCCGAGAATTCAAGATATAGAACAGCGTGTCGGTTCCTATACAAAAGCTGTAATTATCAATAGCCCAAATAATCCTACCGGCGCAATGTATTCTGAAGAATTCATTTCTGATGTAGTAAACTTTTGTGAGAAGAAAGATCTTTATCTAATCATGGATGACATTTATCATCGTTTAATTTTTGACGGAAGAAAACCAATAAACTGTTATGAATATGCAAAAGATCTTTCTGAAAATTCTAAGATCATTCTTATCAACGGAGTTTCGAAACAGTATGCAATGACGGGATTCAGAATCGGCTGGGCTGTTGCCAATAAAAAAATTATTGAAGCAATGTCTAATATACAAGGGCATCAAACTTCCGGCCCTTCAATACTTCTTCAAAAGGCTGCTGTAGGCGCTTTGAACGGTATTCAGTCCGGTGTTGAAAGCTTGCGGGTAACTCTGGAGAATAATCGAAATGTTATGATTGATCTGTTAAACTCGTTTGAAGGAGTTAAAGTAACAAAACCGGACGGTACATTTTATTGCTTTGCAGACTTCAGTGTTTATCAAAAAAGTTCAAATAAACTTTCTGATTTTCTTATCGATAAAGTTATGGTGCTTACTGTTCCAGGCGCTGAGTTTGGATTAGAAGGCTATTTGAGATTAAGCTATTGCGGAACTATAAAAGAAATTACTGAAGGTATTGAAAGAATGAAATGGGCGCTTGATCCAAACTCGCCAAATGAATTATATATTGGCGACCGCAAGTTAGTGAGGGATTGGTCATGAGCAAATATTTAGAATTCAATACACCGGCAAGTAAAGAAGCTAAAGATTTAGCTTCAGATTATAATTTGTCAAATCATGGCTTCAATTATCTCGATAGAGTTTATTGGAATCTTTCTGAAGCTTCACTTTATGAAGAAGCAATCTTCCGCAACGAAGGACATATGTCTGAAGGCGGTCCGTTTATTGTTAAAACAGGAAAGCACACTGCACGGGCTGCTGCAGATAAGTTTATTGTTAAAGAAGAATCTACCGAAGAAAATGTTTGGTGGGGAGTTCATAATCGTCCCTTTGGTCTAGAAAAATTTAATTCACTAATGCAGCGCTTAGAAGCTTACGCACAAGGTGAAGAATTTTTTGTACAGGATTGTTATGTCGGCGCTGATCCAGAATACAGAATGCCGATTAGAATTATTACAGAGAAAGCATGGCATAGTCTTTTCGTTCGTAATATGTTTTTAACAACTTCAAATCCGGACGAACTGAAAAAGTTTATACCGGAGTTCACCGTAATTGCGACACCCGGTTTTAGAGTTGATCCGAAGATTGATGGAACGCGAACAGAGACTGGTATCATTTTAAATTTTGATGCTAGAACTGCAATCATTGCAAATTCACTTTACGCAGGTGAAATTAAGAAATCTATTTTTACAGTTTTGAATTTCTTATTAACATTCAGAGATGTTCTCCCGATGCATTGCTCAGCGAATGTTGGTAAAAGCGGCGATGTCGCTCTTTTCTTTGGTTTAAGCGGAACAGGAAAAACAACACTTTCTGCTGATCCAAAACGCCGGCTAATTGGAGATGATGAACATGGCTGGAGCCCTTACGGAGTTTTCAATTTTGAAGGCGGCTGTTATGCAAAAGTAATTCGTCTTTCTGCTGAAAGTGAGCCGGAAATTTATGAAACAACAAAACGCTTTGGAACAATTTTAGAAAATGTAGTTTACGATCATGTTACAAGGCGAATAGATTTAAATGATGATTCCATTACTGAAAACACCCGTGCTTCTTATCCGCTTGAATTCATCCCCAACATTGTTCCCGAAGGTTATGTCCGAAATCATCCTAAGAATATTATTTTTCTAACTTGCGATGCTTCAGGTGTGCTGCCTCCAATTGCTAGACTTAATCCGGAACAAGCACAATATCATTTTATCAGCGGTTATACTTCGAAGATTGCGGGAACAGAAATAGGTCTTGGCATTGAACCGCAAATTACCTTTAGTGCATGTTTCGGTGCACCTTTTATGGTTCGTCATCCTTTCGAATATGCCGCTCTATTAAAAGAAAGAATGTTAAAGCATAAAGCTCAATGCTGGTTAGTAAATACCGGATGGGTTGGTGGAAGATTTGGTGTGGGAAAGAGAATCAGCATTCGTCATACGCGTAATCTTCTTAATGCTGCTCTCGATGGACAGTTAAATAATGTTGAATATAGGAAAGATAAATTATTTGGCTTCGAGGTACCGGTAACTTGTCCCGATGTTCCTCAAGATGTTCTTGATCCTTCAAGTTCATGGGGAAATAAAGATGAGTATTGGAAAAAGTACGATGCACTCGCTGCTAGATTTATAGAAAATTTTAAATTGTTTGAAAAAGGCTCATCTCAAGAAGTAATAAATGCTGGGCCAAAGCGATTTTCGCTTATTTGATTCTGAAATTTATATTGTCAAATTTTTTAAGCGTGTTTTCTTTTATAAGTTAACACGCTTTTTTTGTTTCGTCTGAATTATTTTAGTTTGCATGAAAGACATGTTGAACTGTAATTTAAAATTTGAAAATAGAGCTGCAAAGTTTTGAATTAGTTAAAATTTAATTTTCATAAATCATATTTTACTTTTTTATATTCATTTCTTTATTTAGCTTCACGAAGAATTATTTAACCTCTTATTTCCAATTTAAAAACTAGCTTATGATTGAAAAAATAAAACAGTTAGAAAAAACCTCACGCCAGCTGGAGCCATCGCCAAATGAACGATCTTTACTGATTGAAAAAACAATTCATTATTCGGATGAATTTCTAAATTCTATTTCAAATGCACTAACTTATATTCAATCCCCGGAAAATAATTTTGACTTCTTTGGTTCGGAAATTTCATCTGCACCAATTGATATTAACGAAGCTCTGTCCTTTATAAAAAAAAACGTTGATACTTTCGGGATAAATCCTGCATCAGGCGGACATCTTGGATACATTCCCGGCGGAGGAATATTTCATTCTGCTTTGGGTGATTATCTTGCAGCTGTTACAAATCGTTATGCCGGGGTTTACTTTGCTTCTCCCGGCGCTGTAAAAATGGAAAATTATCTTCTTGATTGGATGGCAAATATTATTGGTTATCCAAAAACTTCGGGTGGAAGCTTAACTTCCGGAGGAAGTATATCAAACTTAATTGGAATCGTAACCGCGAGAGAAGCTTTTAATCTAAAACCAAAAGATATTGAAAAATCAGTTGTATATCTGACAAGTCAAGCCCATCATTCAATTGAAAAGGCCTTACGTATTGCCGGGTTGAAAGATTGTGTGAAGCATTTTATTCCGATGGATTCAAATTACAGGATGGATGTAAGTGAATTGGAAAAATCTATTAAACAAGATAAGGTATCTAAATTAAAACCCTGGCTCGTTGTTTCTTCTGCGGGTACAACAGATGTTGGTGCGGTTGATCCGCTTTCTGATATTGGTGATATTGCTTCTACAAATGGATTGTGGCATCATATAGATGGTGCATACGGCGGATTCTTTATATTGTGTGAATCCGGGGAAAAAATTTTACAAGGTCTGGAAAAGTCTGATTCAGTTATTATGGATCCGCATAAAAGTCTTTTCCTTCCATATGGATCCGGTGCTGTGCTTATTAAAGATAAAGTGGCATTGTACAAAGCTCATCATTATCAAGCCGGTTATATGCAGGATACGCTTTCACAAAATGAAGAACTTTCGCCTGCTGATCTTTCTCCGGAACTTTCAAAACATTTTAGAGGTTTACGGCTTTGGTTTCCATTAAAACTGCTTGGTCTTGATCCATTCAAAGCCGCGCTTGAAGAAAAAATTCAACTTGCGCGTTATGCTTATGAAAAACTTAAACAATTTGAGAATATAGAACTTGGGGTTTATCCTGATTTGTCAGTTGTTACATTTAGATTTATTCCACCCAATGGTAACCCAAATGAATTCAATAAAAAACTAATTGAGGAAATTCATAAAGACGGCAGAATATTTCTTTCATCTACATTACTGAACGGAAATTTTATTCTACGAATTGCTGTAGTTTCATTCAGAACTCATTTGAATGAAATTGATTTAACTTTGGAGATCTTGAAAGAAAAAATTAAAATTTAGAATTTAAAACAATTGGTAAAATATGGATTGGATTATTTTAATAATTGCCGGATTATTTGAAACTGCCTGGGCAATAGGAATGAAGTACTCAAACGGATTTACTAAACTTTATCCAAGCTTATTTGTAATTGTTACTATGGCAATTAGTGTTTATTTACTTTCCGTTTCAATTAAAACACTGCCGGTCGGATCCGCATATGCTGTTTGGACTGGTATAGGCGCAGTTGGAACAGCTATTTTAGGAATCCTTCTCTTTGGTGAATCAAAAGAATTGATTAGAATCGGTTTTATTTTTTTGATCATTGTCGGAATTGTTGGTTTGAGAATTTTTTCCGGGAAGTAAATTAAATCAATTTAATTTTTCAATTCACTTTAGCTCTTTACCTACTTCGTTTGCTTGATCAAATAGTTCGTTGACTAGTATAGTTGAACTTGAGAAGTTTTTAAATCCCGCTTTTCTTAAACCTTCTGCAATCCAAGTATTACAGGTATTAAACATATGATACTTACCTTTTGCTTTGTAAAATTTAACACTTCCATTAAACTGTTCACTTAGAAGAACTGGTTTACTTTCTTCATTAAGCGAATAAGTTGAATGAATATAATGGCAAAGAGTATCCAATTGTTTCTTAGTAATTTTTATTTCGATTGCACGATCTGATAAATTAATATATTGATCAATAGTAAAGTTAAAACCAAAAATTCTAAGTGTACTGGAAGTCGGGATAAATAAAGCTCTCGCAGCTAAAAAGAGATTAAAGTCTGGGTGTTGATAAAATTTTTCGTCTCCCCAGCCTGCATCAATGTAATTATAGTTTTTAAATTGATTAATTTCCGGCCATAAGGTTGTATCAATTTCATTTCTTTGAAAAACAATGCCGGTGTGCCATCTCTGTTTGATTAGCCAAATTGAAAAGCTGTTAGTTTCAGGGTTTTGAAAAAAAGTGGAGAAAGAGAAAATAGGAATGATTAGAAATAGCAGACTAAACAATTGCAATATTTTTATAGAGTGTTTCAAAGAAAATCAAAAAAATATTTTCCTTTTCATACAAAATAAAATAAATTTATTTGTAATAAGTAAGAGATTTGGAAAGGATAGATAATGGCTGCAGATATAAGCGCCGGACTGTTAATGTATTCATTCAAAAATAATGAGCTTAAAGTTTTTCTAGTTCATCCAGGTGGTCCCTATTATGTGAATAAAGACGACGGCTATTGGGGAATTCCTAAAGGATTATCAGAAAAAAATGAAGAACTGCTATATACAGCAATTAGAGAGTTTAAGGAAGAAACCGGAATTACTCCTCATGGTGATTTTATTCCGCTGAGTTTAGTTAAACAGAAAAATGGTAAAACAGTTTATGCATGGGCATTTCAAACTGAAAACGACAATCAGTTACATTTAAGCAGCAACACATTCGAAATGGAATGGCCGCCGCATTCCGGAGTTAAAAAACAATTCCCGGAAATTGATAAAGGAGAATTTTTTACAATTGATGAAGCAAAGAACAAAATATTAGAAGCTCAAAGAGAATTTATAACTAAGCTTGAGAGACATTTAAAAACGATTTAGAAATTTTATTTTATAATTTTTAATAAAGGTTATTGGAGAGTTAATATGAAAAATATTTTCAAATCTATTGTTCTATTTGTAATTCTGTTGTCAACACAATGCTTTGTTCAAGCACAAAATAAAACTGCCTTACCTAAATCTAAAAAATATACGATTGTAATTCATGGCGGTGCCGGAACAATTAGTAAATCTATGCCGGATTCTGTTAAGAAGGCATATCTTAATTCATTATCCGAAGCGCTTCAAATTGGTAAGGAAATTTTAGCGAACGGCGGAACAAGTATGGATGCCGTAGAGAAAGTTATTAATTATTTTGAAACAGATCCAAAATTTAATGCAGGGATAGGAGCTGTTTATACATCTGAAGGAACGCATGAAATGGATGCAGCAATAATGGATGGGCGCGATCTATCTTGCGGTGCGGTTGCTGGTGTAGAGCATGTTCCTCATCCAATTTCATTAGCAAGAGTTGTTATGGAAAAAACTCCTCATGTTTTGCTTGCTTACGATGGAGCAGAGAAGTTTGCGCAGAAAATGGGAATTAAATTAGTCCCTTCAGATTATTTTGATACTCCTGAAAGATATAATCAATGGCAGGATTATAAAAAGAAGCTTGAAGAAGGAAAGCATGGCACTGTTGGTTGTGTTGCACTTGATGAATATGGCAATCTTGCTGCCGGAACTTCTACGGGTGGAATGACGAATAAAATGCCAGGAAGAATTGGAGATTCTCCTTTAATCGGCGACGGTACTTATGCAAATAATAAAACTTGCGCAGCTTCATGTACAGGCTGGGGAGAAAAATTTATTAAGCACACAT
>JAMCWE010000260.1 GCA_023475265.1 Bacteroidota bacterium | reverse complement strand
TTTTCCAGTCTATATAATCATTTAGCCTTTGAAGAGGATCGCCAAGTTTGGTTAGCTTTTCCATTAAAAAATGATCATCAAATAGACCAAGCGGGTTTATATTTTTCATATTTTGCTTACTTTTTTTACGCAAAAATTAAGAATCTTCTCGAACTTTGTAAACAATATTTTATTAACTTTTTGGCGTTTGCTTTGTATTTTGGTTTTTAGAGATGCCCTTAATAAAGTTATGGAAGACAGTTTGAGTCATATTGTGGTTTTAAATCCGGCAAAAGGTAAATTGTTTTATTATTTTGCAGCAGCGTGGGAACAAGAGCCGGACGGAATAAAAAATATAAATGAATTTAAAGCTTATCTTGACAAAACCATTTTGAAATTAAGCGAGCCGGTTAAAATTAATTTTTAATTTGAAAAAAAGTCTATGTCCTTTCAAAATAAAAGTACAACCGGACGAAAAGTTGTAGTTTATTAAAAAAACCTTGACAATTATATTTTTCTTTCGGAATTTAGTAATCAATAAAGTTATCGATTACTTCGACGATAACTATGAGAATCTAAATTTTATTATTAAGGTTAAAGAAAGAATCGTTGCCAGGTAATAAGTCCCAAAATTAATTGCACTTATGATTTCTTAGGTTCAATCATTTATGGGGAATCTCATGAAGGTCAGCATAATTTAAGAATAAATTGTCTCAAAGCATATGCGTAGATGGTGGGACTTACTGCGGCGAAGCTGTGTTCAATAAAAACAAAAGAATAAAACATAAAACTGCTTATGGAAGGGAAAAAAAATTCAGCTATATTACTACTAACCATGGTCATTTCGTTTGGTTTTACTATAGGTAATAATTCAAATCGCAAAGATGAATTCGATAAACCGGAACTTGTTTCCAAATTCAAAGCTTTGCACCATTCCAAATCAAATGTTCTAAAAAAGGAAAAGGTTGTCGGTCTTGATTATTATTTTAACGATGAATGGAAGAAAGATAAAAATGGAAAAGAAGTTCAATATCATTATACATGGGAAGATACTGCCAATTCAGGTTACTCAGAACTTGGCGATGTAATAAAAAATCTCGGTGCAGAAATAAGTGAATTACATGCTGC
This sequence comes from Bacteroidota bacterium, assembly GCA_023475265.1. Taxonomy (GTDB): domain Bacteria; phylum Bacteroidota; class Ignavibacteria; order Ignavibacteriales; family Ignavibacteriaceae; genus FEN-1297. Next base: position 8,239 of record JAMCWE010000260.1, on the reverse strand, counting down.
ACCGGCAAAAGATAATTTGAGAAAGATTAACATCTACATAATTGTTGATCCGGATACACCACAAGAAAATCCTCACCCAAATTATATTGATGATGCATCAATCAAGAATATTGCTGATTGGGTTAAAGCCGGCGGTGTGTTAGTTTTGTTTGCAAACGATAAAGGCAACTGCGAATTTGGACATTTCAATAAATTAGCTGGAAATTTCAGAATTCATTTTAACGAAGACAGCCGCAACTATGTATAAGGAAATAATTATGATATGGGAAAGTTTGATGTCTTTCCTGATCATCCTATTTTCAAAGGCGTGAAGAAAATTTATTTGAAAGAGATCAGCACCTTAAAATTATCAGGCAGCGCAAAACCGGTTTTAACGGACAAAGGCGATGTAATTATGGCGTCATCAAAATTGGGCAAAGGCTTTGTGTTTGCTGTTGGTGATCCTTGGTTATATAATGAATATATCGATCATTGAAAATTAGCATTAGATTTTCATAACAAGAAAGCCGCAGAAAATTTATTCAAATGGCTTTTGAATAAAGCAAAATTTGTAAATGAATTTTAATTCTAACTATTTACATTCATAAATAACTTCAAATTAATAATTACAACTTAAAAACACTTGTCAAAATTAATATGGAAAAAAAATCATTTAATAAATACAGGTTCTTCGATCCGGATGAAAAAGTAGGGAAGATTGCTTACGATTTATATTCCAACGTAAAAAAGTTACCAATAATAAGTCCGCATGGACACGTTGATCCGGCACTGCTTGCAGATAACAAAACATTCCCGGATCCTACTGAATTGATAATCATCCCGGATCATTACATTTTCAGAATGTTATACTCGCAGGGAATAAAACTTGAATCTCTTGGCATTCCCACACAAAATGGAGAAGGAGTAGAAAAAGACCGCCGAAAAATTTGGCAGATATTTGGCGATAATTTTTATCTATTTGCCGGCACACCAACGGGCGCATGGCTGTTGCATGAATTTGCAGAGGTCTTTGGTATTCATGAGAAGTTAAATTCCAAGAATGCAATGAAAATTTACGATCAAATTCTTGGGAAATTATCTACAAAGGATTTTTTACCCAGAACTTTGTTTGAAAAATTTAATATTGAAGTTTTGTCAACAACAGATGGTGCGGCTGATGATCTTAAGTATCACAAAAAAATAAAAAAATCAGGTTGGAAAGGGAAAGTAATCCCTTGTTTTCGACCAGATGCTGTTTTCAACCTTATATCAAAAAATTGGAAGAGTGAAATAGAAAAATTAAGCGAAGCAAGTGGGATTGAAATAAATTCTTATAAGAATTTTATTAAAGCAGTAGAAAATAGAAGAGAATATTTTAAATCAAATGATGCTGTTTCCACGGACCAGGGAATTATTAGTCCATATACTCATGAGCTTACAAAGAATGCTCCTCCTTGCCATTTCCAGCGTGCCTTAAATGGAAAAGCTGATAGCAATGATGCTTCATTATTTATAGCAAACATGCTTATGGAAATGGCAAGGATGAGTATTGAAGACGGATTGGTAATGCAAATACATCCTGGATCGATGAGAAATCATAATGAAAAAATATTTGAAAAATTCGGACTTGATAAAGGTGCTGATATTCCTCTTCAAACTGAATACACGAAAAATTTGTACGAACTATTAAATAAATATGGTAATGATTCTCGTCTTACTTTAATTGTTTTTACTCTCGATGAAACAACTTATTCCAGAGAACTAGCTCCGCTTGCCGGGCATTATCCTGCAATGAAACTCGGACCTTCGTGGTGGTTTCATGACAGTATTGAAGGCATGACGCGTTTTAGAAAAAGTGTAACTGAAACAGCAGGCTTTTATAACACTGTTGGTTTTAATGATGATACAAGAGCGTTTCTTTCAATTCCGGCAAGACATGATTTATCGCGTAGAGTGGATTCAAATTTTCTTGCCGGATTAGTTGCTAAGCATATTATTGATATTGACGAAGCAAGAATTATAAGTCATGCGCTTGCTTACGATTTAGTTAAGAGAGCTTATAAATTGTAATGTATATTTTTTATTTTATTAAAGTTTGATTGAATATTATTATGGAAATTAGATATTCTCCTGATCCAATAAGCATAAAAAGAATGACGACAGAAGAGTTAAGAAAAACTTTTTTGATTGATTTTCTTTTTCAACCAGATAAAATTGAAATGGTTTATTCCGATATTGATAGCTACATAACAGGTTCAGCAATGTCGGTTGAGAAAAATTTAAAATTATTGGCTAGCAAAAAAGAAATGGCAGCAGAATATTTTGCGGAGCGAAGAGAAATTGGAATAATTAATGTCGGCGGGAAGGGGATTATAAAAGTTGATGGAAAAATTTATTCCATGGAATATAAGGATGGATTATATATAGGAAAAGGTTCTAGAAAAATTGAATTTGAGAGTAGCTCGAAAAATTCTCCGGCAAAATTTTATATTTCAAGCTATCCTGCTCATAAAAAATATCCTACTAAACAAATCAAGTTTAGTGAAACAGAACCCAACAAACTTGGCCGTGAAAAAAATGCAAACAAAAGAACGATCTATAAATACATTCATGAAAAAAATGTTAGAAGCTGCCAATTGGTAATGGGATTAACGGAACTTGACGAAGGCAGCAATTGGAATACAATGCCAGTTCATACGCATCAAAGAAGGTCTGAGGTTTATTTTTATTTTAATTTGGATGAGAATGCTTGCCTTTTCCATTTTCTTGGTACACCGGATGAAACAAGACACATTGTTATACGAAATAATCAAGCAGTCCTTTCTCCAAGCTATTCAATACATTCCGGGGTTGGTACGCAAAATTATTCTTTCATCTGGTCAATGGGAGGTGAGAACTAGGGCTTTGACGACATGGACTGGGTGGCGATGAGAGACTTAAAATGATTTTAGATAATTTTAAATTGGATGGAAAAACTGCTCTTGTCACCGGATGCAAAAGAGGAATCGGGAAAGCCATTGCTATTGCTCTTGCCGAAGCCGGTGCAGACATAATTGGTGTCAGCTCGTCTCTTGAAGAAAAAGGAAGCGATGTTGAAAATGAAATTAAAAAGTTGAATAGAAAATTCACAGCTTATAGATCGAATTTTTCCAATCGTAAATCTCTAAATAATTTTATAAAAAAGTTGAAGGAAGAAAATTCGAAAATTGATATTCTTATAAATAATGCCGGTACTATTTTTAGAAATCCGATCGTTGATCAAGATGATGAAAATTGGGATAGAATAATTAATATTAATTTAAATTCTCAATTTATTCTTACAAGAGAAGTTGGGAAGGAAATGATAAAAAGAGGAAACGGAAAAATAATTTTTATTGCGTCTCTTCTATCATTTCAAGGAGGAATTAATGTTGCGAGTTATTCTGCAAGTAAAGGCGGAATTGTACAGTTAACCAAGGCGCTTGCAAACGAATGGGCATCCAAAGGAATAAATGTAAATGCAATAGCGCCTGGTTATATTGAAACCGACAACACGCTGGCTTTAAAAAGTGATCAAATTCGTTTTAAATCAATTGCTGAAAGAATACCTGCAGGAAATTGGGGAAAGCCGGAGGATATTGCCGGTGCTGCAGTTTTCCTTTGTTCAAAAGCGTCAGATTATATTCATGGAACAATACTAACTGTGGATGGCGGTTGGATGGGAAGATGAAATTTATTTTTTGTGAGTAAATTATTCCGGATTTCATTTTTTTAATTTTAAATTTTTATATTATCAAATATATTTTTAGGATTTCTTAATTCAATTAGTAAGCGATAAAATTTTAATTCTATAGGAAATATTAACTTGAACAAAAAAAGTCATTTAACACTTGGTGATATTGCCAAGCAACTAAATGTTTCCACTGTCACTGTTTCAAAAGCTTTAAGAGGTCATCCTGATATATCAAAAGAAACCGCACAGTTAGTAAAAAAAGTTGCGCAAGAACTCGGATATACTCCGAATTATATGGCGCGAAATTTATCTTCTAAAAAATCATTCGCAATAGGTGTGGTCGTTCCTAAAGTTGCACATTTTTTCTTTAGCTCTTTAATTGAATCGATTTACGATACTGCTTTTCATAATAATTATGAAATCATTTTAACTGTTTCTCAAGAAAATGTTGAACGCGAAATCAAACATATTGAGTCGCTTCTGGCAATGAGGGTTGATGGATTAATAGTTTCTGTCACTCAACAAACACGTGATCGGGCAATTTTCGAAAAAGTAAAAAAACAAGGTATCCCTTTAACATTTGTCGATAGAGTTCTTGATATGCCGGGAACAAGTACCGTAACTGTAGATGATAGAGGTGGAACATTTAAAGCAATTGAACATGCAATAAATCTTGGTTATACTAAAATAGCTCAATTAGCTGGTTACCCTGAAATTAACATTGGTTTAAATAGGTATTTAGGCTTTGAAGATGCCATGAAAAAATATGGATTACCAATTAATCGCGATTGGGTAATTTATGGCGGCTTCGGTGAAGACGCAGGTTATAATGGATTTATGAATTTATACAAAAGTGGAAACTTACCTGAATTTATTTTTGCCGTAACTTATCCGGTTGCGCTTGGCGTATATGCTGCTGTTGATGAACTCGGATTAAAAATACCTGGTGATATTGATATTATGTGTTTTGGTAATAGTGATGTTAATCGTTTCATATCGCCGTCATTAAGTTGTGTAAATCAGCCGACTGAGAAGTTAGGGAACATTGCAGTAGAAATGACATTGAATCAAATTAAAAATATTGATTCATTTGAACCACAACATATAGAAGTTCCAACTGAACTTATATTACGAGAAACTTGTTCTGTTTTTAAAAAGAACTTAGAAAAAAAATCGATTTAAGCGGATCCTATTTTTTATATTCAAATTATAAAACATTATTTGGAAAGCATCACACTGAATTCTGTTTCGAAATTTAAAGTCCGGGTCCTTCCATCGCTTTTAAAATATTATGAAATGAAAAATCAAGTACCGGATGTTCTTTCATTTTCTTTGGCTGCGTTGATTGCATATTACAGAGGTTATTGCGATGTTGAAAACGCAAATAAAAAAGATTTAGCGCGGAAAGTAATTGATGAAAGTTATGTCATCAAATTTTTTGATGAACTAAAAAGACAAAATAATTACGATGAAGCTGTTAAAACTATTTTGGCAAACGAAAATTTATGGGGTACTGATCTTAACAATGTTGAAGACTTAACAAAAAAAATTTGTTATTATTATAGATCGATCAGCAGGGTTGGAATGAAGTCAGCAATAGAAAAGATGTTAGATAATAAAATGGTAGCTTAAAATATTATTAAATAATTTTAGTTGAGAAATATGAGTAGAATAGAAACAGTAAAAAAAATAATCGATAACAAAGTAGTTGCGGTTGTCAGATTAACAGAATCAAGCAAGCTTATAAAAGTTGCCGAAGCAATTTATAAAGGCGGCGTTTCAGTAATCGAAATTACAATGACAGTGCCAAATGCAATAAAGATGATTGAAGAAGCGAACAAAGAAATCGGCAGTTATATGAATATCGGTGTTGGTTCTGTTTTGAATGCAGAGACAGCACAGAAAGCTATTGATGCAGGTGCTAAGTATGTTGTAAGTCCGATCTTTAAAAAAGAAATTGTAGATACTGCTCTGAAAAATGATGCAGCAGTAATGCCCGGAGCTTTTACTCCTACTGAAATTCAAACAGCATTTGAAGCTGGTGCAGACGTGGTGAAAGTGTTTCCTGCCGACGTTGCGGGAATGGCATTTTTCAAAGGTGTGTTAGCTCCGATGCCGCATTTAAAATTAATGCCCACAGGCGGAGTTACTTTAACTAATGCAGGAGACTGGTTGAAAGCTGGTGCTTGTGCTGTTGGTGTTGGAACTGCATTACTAGATAAGAAGGCGATTGCAAATGAGAACTACGGCGTTCTTACCGAGAATGCAAAAGTGCTGATGGACAGCATAAGAAAAGCTGAAGTGAAATGAAATAGGTATAAAGGTATACGGTATAGTGGTATAGAGGAGTCATTCAGGATAGTATCCTTATACCTTTATACCCATATCCCTTATACCTTTTAAAGAACATAATAAGAATTTAAAATTATAGGATATTATAAGATGTCATATAAAGTCGTAACGATGGGAGAAATAATGCTTCGGCTTTCAACTCCTGGATTCAGTCGATTTGTTCAATCACAAAATTTTGATGTTAATTATGGCGGCGGAGAAGCAAACGTTGCAGTCGCTTTATCTAATTATGGATTTGAAAGTTACTTTGTTTCAAAACTTCCTAAACATGAAATTGGGCAATCTGCAGTAAATAGTTTAAGAAGATTTGGTGTCAAGGAAGATTTTATCGTAAGAGGCGGGGACAGAGTTGGAATTTATTTTTTAGAGACAGGTGCAAGTCAGCGCGCTTCAAAAGTAATTTATGATCGTTCTAATTCTGCAGTATCAACTTTGACGAAAGATGAACTAGACTGGGATGAAGTTTTTAAAAATGCAAAATGGTTTCATTGGACAGGTATTACACCGGCGTTGGGAAAATCTGTCCAAAGTTCATTGATTGCTGCATGTGAAGCTGCAAAGAAAAATGGTGTTACTATTAGTGCTGATCTAAATTACCGGGCAAAGTTATGGACTACAAAAGAAGCTCAAGCAGTAATGATTCCTTTAATGGAATATGTTGATGTATGTATTGCAAATGAAGAAGACGCCGAAAAAAGTTTAGGCTTCACTGCTGGTTCAACAAAAATTGAAAGTGCTGAACTGGATGAACAAGGATATTTTGAATTGGCAAAACAATTAAAATCAAAATTTAATTTTAAAGCTGTTGCAATTACCTTGAGAGAAAGTTATTCAGCTTCAAGAAACGGCTGGAGCGCCTTACTTCATGATGATAAAGACTGCAAGCAACCTTACAGATCAAAAAGATATGATATCCAAATTATCGATCGTGTCGGCGGTGGTGACTCATTTGCAAGCGGTTTAATTTATGGACTATTAACAAAAAATAATTCTAAAGACGCACTTGAGTTTGCAGTTGCTGCTTCTTGTTTGAAGCAAACAATTCCCGGAGATTTCAATTTGGTATCAATCGACGAAGTTGAAAAGCTCGCAAAGGGAAGCGGCTCTGGTAGAGTTGAAAGATAAACTTAAAATCTAAAATTTTTGTTAAGACTTAAGCGAGATTTATCCTCTTTAGGAATCTGCTGCAATTTATTTTTTATTTCACTCTGAAGATTCAAAATACTTTTTTCAAAGACAAAGGACCCCACTTTGTATTTAAGCGATTTTAAGAATTTTCCCTATTCAATTTTTTAAATTAAAAACTCTGAATAGAAATTCAGTCGAATGTTTATATTATGCGGGCTTTGAAAGTAGGGTAAAAATTCGAGCAACTGTAGGATGTGAGAAGGATTAGAAGCTGGAAGAAACATATGCAGACAGTACTTAAAAGTCATTGGTGTGATCTTCAATATTTTTTTCTTCAGCAATATTATGCTTGTTTTTCGTTGCAAGCTCATTTGTATAGAATTCAGCATTTGTATCCTCGCTAGCTTTAAGCAGATATAATCTATCTGGTTTTAGGTCGCGTTAATGGAGCTAAAGACACAGTTGTCGGGCTTATTGTGATTATGAAATTCCTTCAGAAGTACAACACATAAAGTTCATAAAAATAAATCGATGCAACAACAAGCTATGTTGGTGAAACTGTTCCTTGTCTAGCAGGGTCTGCTCAAATAATAACCGGTATGTACAATTCTCCGTATCGCTTCAGTTGAATACCCTTTTAAAATGATATCTATTTCTATGTTATAGGGCGTTAAAGAAGTTGTCATAATAAGCGGAATCATTTATTTGTCTATAGACAGTTCTGTTACTACGAAAACATTAATCACTCAACAAGATTGTCTTCGATAAAACACTGTCAAACCTTTATCTTTTCACTTTAATGATTCTGCAACTTTTCTACCAAGCAAATTATAAATCGACTACTATGCAATCCTTCTTTTTCCAGATTGAATTTGATTGTTGTGTTTATTATCTGAAATGCGCTTCAAGGATAAATTATTTCATACAAAGTGTGTTCTTATGTTGCAGAATCATTAAAGTGAAAAGATAAAGGTTTGACAGTGTTTTATCGAAGACAATCTTGTTGAGTGATTAATGTTTTCGTAGTAACAGAACTGTCTATAGACAAATAAATGATTCCGCTTATTA
>JAMCWE010000138.1 GCA_023475265.1 Bacteroidota bacterium | reverse complement strand
TTTAGGATATAAAATTCAGTCTAAATTTGATTTCAGATTAGACTATATGTTTAAAGACACAGATCATATACGAAGGAACCAAGTCAGTTGTGATTTGTTAGTCTCAAATCTATTTGAAAGTTTTGCTAAGGATTTTGCCTTTGGTCCATCTCTAAGTCTTTCGCAATTACCGAATGGTTTTGGGCTATTAAAAATGTTTGTTAATATAAGAATAAAACTAAATGAACCGCCTACACAATAATATTAAAACATTAATTATAGTAACGCAAATTCTATTTGTAATTTTAATTGCATGCAATTCAAAATTAATTGGTCAATGCATTTTTAGGGAGACTAGAGGAAGAGGGAAAACCGAAATTGAAGCAGTACAAAAAGCAAAACTAAAAGCAATTTCATATGCTTTGTTGGATTACGGTATTAGGAAAGGAGACTTGCCAGATAGTTTAATTATAAAAATAGGTTCAGATCCAGACTATTTTATTCAGTCGGAAAAGATAATTAAGAAAAGATACTTTCAAGATTTACAACAATTCGAAATTGTTTTGTCAATTGGATTATCAAGAGAAAAGATAGTAAAGATAAAAGAGAGGATGAAAAACAGAAATGAAAATATTTTGAAAGATTCACTTGAAATCCCAGAGAATTTGTATAATAAAAATAAATAACTCAGAACTATTCCCTAGATTAATATAAAGGTGAGAAATGAAATTTAGTTTACTTAGCTCAATCATTTTGATAAGCTCCTCATTGATTATTGGGCAAAGCAATTGGAAACAATTGGGAAGACCTTTTGGAGGGAGTATTTATTCAATTACTGAAATTTCAGGTACTCTTTTTATTGGGACTTCTAATTCTGGAATATGGTGTTGGTCTGAAAAGGATACTTTATGGCAGAGAGTTGATGGTGGTAAAATAAATACCGATGTATATTGTTTAATTGCCGACAGCGTAAATAATATTTATGCTGGAAGCTTGGGTAATGTTTATAAATTGAGCCGCCGCTATTCATCCGAATTTGACACGACTGCTGTAGATTCCAAATTTAAATTAGAAAAATTTTGGACTGTTCAGGCACGAAAACCTAAAGACAGAATTAATTATTCAATCGTTATTTCGAAAGATAATAGCTTATTATATGGAACCGATGATGGAATTTTCATGCGTGTATTTGATGATTCTCTTCTGAAGCCGATTAATAACGGGTTAAAAAATGTATCTATAAACTATCTTTTTATAAACTCTAAAGAAGAATTTTTTGCGGGTACGGTGTCAGGTATTTTCAAATCAACAAATCATGGAGAAAATTGGGAAGATATAAGCAATGGTTTAGATAATAGTAATATAAGGGTAATTACAGAAAGTAAAGGAACTTTGTATATAGCAACTCATGGTGGAGGAGTTTATGCTTTTAATAAAAGGAAAAATCAGTGGTCGAATATTAGTAATAAGGGGGGAAGAAAAGACGGGATTCCCAATCCTTATATCAGCGGATTAGTTTGTGACAATAATGGTAACATATATGCCAGTACTTATGATTATGGTGTTTATTATTCCAGCAACGGCGGTTTAAGTTGGATTAAAATTAATGGTGATTATTCAAATCAAAAGATATATTCTATATATCTATCAAAGGAAGGAAATCTTTATGCGGGAACATTAGGGAGTGGTGTTTATGAAATAATTACTTCAAAACTAAATGAAAATCATTCTATGAATTCAAAGAAAGATAGCTATAATCAAAAAGAAAAAAGGAAAAAATCAAAACAACAATTTTAAGAGGGAAACTATGAACAAGATATTCTTGATTTTAGTTCTATTAACTGTTCCGATTTTAGTAGATGCACAATCTTCTGTGAAAGAAAAATCAACAGGTTATGGAAAAACTGAACGTGATGCGCTTGAAGATGCGAGACGAAAAGCTGTTGAACTTGGTGTCGAAGATCTGTTTTCAGATAGACCACAACAAATGGAAGTGATAAAAGGGAAAGTAACTAATAAACCAACAGCGTATCTTAAAAATGAAGAAATTACTAACAAAGAATTTGACACTGATACACAAAAATGGGAAGTAACTATTAGAGCGGTTGTATCAAGATCAGATTTGGAAAAAGATGTTGGTGCTATTGACAATTTATTAGACAGAGTTAATAGACCTAAAATTTTAGTTATGTCTACTTATTACAGTGGAGAAAATCCACTAAAAAAATTAACTGATTTATCAGTCAATACAATTGATGAATACTTGGGAAGGTTAGGATTTACTTATATATCTCAAGATGCAATTGGAAATATAATGCAAAACATGGCTTCAATTTCCGGTAGTCAGGATATTAAAGATATTGCTTTAAAAGCTAATGCCCCTTATTACATTACAGTGAATGTTTCTTTAGATAATAAAGGACAAAATCAGAATACAGGTGCTTATTACGCATCGGCAAATATTAACTTAGAAGCATTTGATTCGGAGAATGGGACTGGAACAGGTACTGCAAATCAATCAAGCGGTAATGTTGGAAGTATGTTAAACCAAGAAGATGCAAACTATATTGCAATAAAAGAAGCTTCAATAAAAGCTACGGACCAAATTGTTGAGCAAATTCTATTGAATTTCAATCGTATAGCTGAAAGAGGAGGAAATTATGAAATTAGAATTTTCGGAATAACAGATTATTTAATTGCAAGAGAATTTAAAAATGCTTTGACTAATCATAACGGATTTAGCGGAGACATTCGAATGAGTAAACAGGATGATTATTATAGATTTGAAATAACATTTAAAAGTCCCCGGCCTGATGAAGTTGTTGATGCTATCTTCGATGCATTAAGTGGAAAAACAAATTTTAGACGATTAAATATTAAAAGTACATCGGGAAAATTAATCAATTTCGAAATCAACTAGAGAAAATATCATGAAATATATCTTACTATTAATTTCAATAATAACATTTGGTTTTAAAACTTTTCCCCAAATTGCAATTTCTAATTTTACTTACCAGGATGATAACGGTACAGAACAAATTGCAAAAAAAATTGGAAATCAACTGAAAGAAAATTTAAGTAAATCATTCTTTATAGTTTCAAGAGATTTTTCTGATACCCAGGGCGAAATGCAAGTTCAGGAAATACGTGATTATTTTAAGAAAACAATTAATGTTGATTTTACACCTGCAAGCTATATCATAAAGGGGCATATTTCTCAATCAAAAGATTTTGTTACGCTTTTTGACATTAAAATTGAAGTGGTCAATCTACAAACTAATGTTGTTTCAACTATTACTCAAAATTATTTATCTGAATCCAGTATAATTCAAATAGCAGATTATATAGCGCAATATATTAAATATACTGTTCCAACGATTTATAAGGTTAATTCGTTTATAGATAAAAAAACAATTTCTATAAATTATGGTTCAGATAGATCGGCTATGGAGGGAGAAGAACTTGAATTAGTTTCATCAGCAAAGGATGAAGTTCTAGGAGATGTTATTGTTGATAAAGTATATTCTACTTCATCAAATTGTGATTTTAATTTAGAAAATGAATCTGTCGATTTCAATGAAATGACTTATAGAAATTTTTATATCAGAACAAAAATAGATAAGAATAAAACTAAAAGATATAGAATAAAATTAGCAGAATTAAGAAGTGAAAGAGCTGAAAATGTAATAAGAGATAAAGAAGAAATTGAAATAGAGAAAGAAACAGATAAATATAGAGTGAATGATTGGCTGATATTTACGGTACAAAACTTTTCATTTAACTCTGATACATTAAAAAAATATTTTGATCGAAAGGCTTTGACACCATTGGTATTTGGCTTACAAATTAATTTTTCGAAAGCGAATACTCGTTTCTTTATTAGTGGAAGATTTTCACTTACTAGTGATTATAAAGAGGAAACTTATTTAAGCTCGAGTCAGATTGATAGTAAATTATTCTTCTTTCAAGTAGGATGCGGAATACAACAAAAATTCTCCATATTGGATTTTATTTATCCAGGGTTAATTTTTGGTGTTAACTATATGTATACATCAATTGAATTTCAAAACGGGAATCAATCCGAAAATATAACTCAAGCATATCGTGGTGTTGACATCGATTTTATAGGAAACTTAACTTTCCGAATTGGAAGCTTCGGAATTTATGGCGATGCAGGATATCATTTAGTCCCATTTCTTAAAAGTGACGAAAATGTTGATTTGAAAACGACAGGGTTTTCATTAGGTGCCGGTATCTCATTTTTCTTTATGTAATAAGTTCACCGGATTTAAGTTTGACTTTATAAATAAAATTGCTCTAATCATGATCTTTAAAAAAGATATTAAAATTGATTAAGTATTTAGTCTTTTTATCAATTATTTCTTTCTCCTTATTACAAAAAAATATTTATGCGCAAGAATGGAAGGAATTATACTTACAATCAATTAAAGTTAATAATGAAGGTGATATTTCTAAAGCATTATTTTTGATGAAGCAAGCAAAAAATCTTGCAGATGATAGTCTGGATAATAAGGGAATAAATTATACAATAATTCTTAGTTATATCGGTCAGTTTTGTAATGAACTTGGAAGATATAACGAGGCTGAGAAATACTTGTCTCAAGCTCTTACAATAAGAGAAAACCAATATCCAAATGAGTGGAAGTATTTAGCAACATCTTATGATAATTTATCAAATTTATATTTTAATTTAGGACAATTAGACAAAGCAGAAATTTTATGTTTAAAAGCAATTGTTCTCCGACGAGAGAAACAGAGTGAGATAAGTACTGATTATATACGGTCGATTAATAATCTTTCGTCAATTTATAGAAGCAAAGGTCAAGAATTAAAAGCCGACTCATTATTAAAAATTGTCAAAAAAAATCAAGGAGACGATTTAAATAATCAAATAAATTATTTATGCAGCAATGCAATTGAACTTTTGAAAAGTGGCAAATTTAAATTGGCTGAAGAGAAATATGAAAAAGCTCTAAATTTGTTAAATGGCCAGAATAAAAAAGACAATTTTTACATTAATATATTAAACAACCTTGGTTTTGTAAATGAAAAAATGCAAAACTACACAATGGCGGAATCGTTATATATCGAAGCCCTTTCTTTAACTCAAAATACTTTTGGGAAAAGTCATCCTCAATACGCTAAAATACTAAGCAATTTAAGCTCCTTTTATTTTGACTCCGGCAACTTAGACAAATCCGAAGAATATTTCCTAAAACTAAATCATGAACTCCTTCTTTTAGTTGATAAATATTTCCCTACCTTAAATGAAAATGAGAGAAAAAAGTTTTGGAATTTACTTAAAAACTATATTAATAAATTTAATTTTTTTTCGGTATCCAGATTTCAAACAAATCCCCAAATTCTTTGTGAAATGTATAATAATCAAATTGCTACTAAAGGTTTACTACTGAATTCAGTGCAAAAAGAAAAAAATAAGATTCGTAGTACAAATGATCCTTCAATAATTAATTTATATTCGCAAATACAAAGTCTTAAACAAGAATTTTCAAACATTATCATAAGTTCAGAAAATAATATTGTTAGTGAGAATAATCCATTAGATTCTTTAGATGAATTAATTAACGAGAAGGAACATGAATTAAGCGGCTTAATGGGTTCCAAGTATAACGAAGATGAAAATGAAAAAATAAACTGGAAAGATATTCAATTAAAATTAAAACCTGCTGAGGCAGCTATTGAAATAATTCGTTTCCAATTTATGAATACGGATACAATATTTTATGCTGCACTGATTCTAACACATGATACTAAAAATTATCCGGAGATAGTTATTAATGAAAATGGATATTCTCTAGAAAATATTATGTATCCTAATTATATAAAATCTATTACGAATTCATTCGATGACGACTTATCATATGATCAATTTTGGAAAGATATTGACCTTAAATTAAATGGTATTAGGCGTATTTATATTTCATCAGATGGTGTTTATAATAAAATAAATCTAAATACTTTAAAAGATAAGGAAAACAAATTTCTTATTGATAAATATGATATTGTTATTGTTTCAAATACTGATGAAATAATTACAAAAACGGACGTCAAAAGTCAGATAAGGAAATATGCCTGCCTAATGGGAAATCCTAATTATAATCTTTCTGAATCTCAAAATGTAAAGTTGGCTTCAAAATATTACAAGAAAAAAATAAAAATTGAAAATCAAACTCAACCTTTTGTATCAGAAGATAGCTTAAAAGAATTAAAAGGTAGCGAAAAAGAAATTAATGAAATTGAAAAGATATTACATGAGAATAATTGGCAAGTTGAAAAATATTTAAAAGATAATGCAATTGAAGAAGTAATAAAGTCTATAGAAAATCCATTTGTTTTGCATATTGCTACCCACGGAGGATTTTCTAATTTAAATGATGATCTTGATGATAACGCTTATCAAGAAGATTATCCTTTGCTAAGATCAGTATTATATTTTGCCGGTGCGAACAGAAGTCTATTCCAAAAGAATAACGATGATATTGATGATGGCATTTTAACTGCTTTGGAAGCAACCAATCTCAATCTAGACAGTACTGAATTAGTAGTTTTATCCGCATGTGAGACGGCAAAAGGTAAGGTTGTTAGTGGGGAAGGTGTATATGGCTTACAACGAGCATTTCAAATTGCTGGTGCAAAATCAATTATAATGAGCCTTTGGAAGATAGACGATGAAATAACCCAAGAACTTATGGTGAAGTTTTACAAGAAATGGATTCACGGTGATAATAAATTTGAAGCATTTAAGAGCGCTCAATTGGAAATTAAAAATAAATATCCAAACCCATACTACTGGGGTGCTTTTATCATGGTTGGAATTTAATTGAATATTAATGCGTTTTATTCATAAAATAATTATTACTCTATTAATTTTTATTTTCATATTTGGTATGTCAAGGATACCAATAGATTTTGATTTCCTTAATCCAATGTCGAAAGCATTTAGCGATTTTGAATTTAGTGATATTGTCTTTTCCAAGTTGCGAAATCACGCTGATGTTCCTTTAGATACTAATATAGTAATTGTGAATATCGGATTTCTAAATAGAAATGAAATATCCAAAAGATTAAATATCCTGAGAAATATGAATCCGAAGGTTATAGGCATTGATGTTTTTTTTGAGAACTATGAGGGATCACAAAGTGATAAAAATTTGGTTAACAGTATAACGAAAACAAAAAATATAGTTTTAGCTAATGCTCTAATAAGAAAAGATAACTCGTCAAATATATATGATTCAATAAACACTTCTAATATTGTATTTCTAAAGAATGTAACCCAAGGTTATGCTAACTTAATTACTGATAATGAAAAAGGATTTATGACAGTTAGAAGCTTCAAACCCCAATATAAAATAGGTGAGGACACTATAAATGCATTTTCACTCCAATGCGTGAAATTATTTGATAGAAAAAAGTACATTACCTTTTTGTTGCGTAATAATTCTGAAGAAAGAATAAATTATGAAAGAAATGTTAATTATAATACTTATATGCGCCTTGATATAGACCAATTGGACTCTACCACTGATAAAAGTATGATCGAAAATAAAATTGTTCTTGTAGGATTTCTAGGAATAAATTTTAATGATTCATTATTTATTCATGATAAGTTTTTTACTCCAATGAATCAAAGATATGCAGGAAAAACATTTCCTGATATGTATGGTGTTATAATTCATGCAAATATTATTTCGATGATATTAAGCGGTAATTTTATTAACACAATGTCGGATTATTCGAATATTGTTCTTGCAATGTTGATTTGTTTTTTAGATGTATTATTTCTTTCATGGTTATTCTTTAAAAGCAAAAATTGGTATGATGAAATTGCATCAGTACTAACCATAGTCGAAATAATATTAATTCTGTATGTTTCCGTTTTTATTTATAATATTTATAATTATCAATTCGATACGACCATTATCCTTCTTTCCCTAATATTAGCACCAAATTCTCTAAATACTTATGAAGAAATTATTAAAAAAATTAAATATAAAAAGAACAAAAAAAAGAGGCTTTATCATGAAGGCTAGAAATATTAAAGTAATATTTTTTATTATTTTCATTTTGACCTCAATAAATCAGATTTTCCCTCAATCTGAATTATTCAAAGTTATAGCTGTGTATGGAGATGCATTTGTAAAAGATCAAAAAACTAACGAATGGGATAAACTCTCTTTTGGGAAAAAATTAAATTCAAGCGATATTATAAAATTGGGGAAAAATGTTTATTTAGGTTTAGTATATAAGTCAGGTAAAACAATAGAATTGAAAAAAGTTGGCATTTATCCAGTTCAGGATTTAGCAAATAATATTAAACAAACAAATTCGGTATCAATGACTTATAAATTTGCAGATTTTATCTATGGTGAGGTTAGCCAAAAGAATTCACATGGCGAAATAATGGATGTTAAAGGAGCTGTAATGCGAGGCAAGGAGTCAAAAGATCAAGTGAAGTTATATTTGCCGAGGAACTCAAATATTATCGATACTACAATTAATTTTTCCTGGTACAGCAGCGGCTATAATACTAAGTATTACTTTAGATTATCCGACAAATTCGATCGTATTATTTATGAAACAGAAACAACTGATACTTTACTAAACATCGATGTGTCAAAGTATAATCTGTTAGAAGACAATCACTATTATTGGAGTGTAGTTAGTAATAAAGGCAAAGATTCAATTTCTAAGGAATATTGGTTTTACATTCTTCCAAAAGAAAATGTTAAAATGATAAACGATTCACTTCAACAAATACTTTCTGAAAATGATTTTGAGGAATCGCTTCCTTGTAAATTTATTTTAGCTTGTTTTTACGAACAGCATAAGATATTTGATAAGGCATTAAAATTATTCATTGAAATAAATACTGCTAAATCAAATATTGAACAATATAAAAATGAATATCAAAGTCTAATTTATAAATTGGGGCTTACTGATAAAATCTATGCGAATCAATAATATTTTGAATTAGAACAAAATAGCCAAAATAAAAATGCCTAAAAATGTAATAATGCTTAGAGGCAAAAAGATTGTTTTTATTGAAAATGATTTTAACATTATTGTATTCCTAATTTATTTTTTTAATAAAAACTTCTAATATTATGCCATTACTATCGAAGTATTTTTGATAGGTTTTAATCCATTATTAATAGGAGAAGTCTTAATCTATTTCTATTTTGATAAATTGTGTAATATTGGTACAATATCTATCCTGTCATTGGTAATTTCTACTAGATTTAATATTAACAAATGCTATACATCATATATAAAAATATTTTAATTTTTTTTCCCAAAATTTTCCCAATAGGACTGATTTTAATCTACTCTTATATATGAAAAAATATTTTTTTTGTAAAGGTTAATAGTGAAAATGGCAGTGATTGTTGTTAAAATATTGGAATGGCTAATTAGAATCCCGCTAGTAATATCTTAAGTAACCGTATAAGAAGTATAGATATGGTACTTATAATTTGGAATATGCGAATGGAAAGTTTAGACATCCATATGAATAACTGAAATACAAGCATTGGAAGAATTATTACAGAAATAAATATCTGAAATGCATGAATTATATGAATAAAAGTCCATATAAATAACTGAAATACGCGTATAGATAGAATAAATGTGGACATTTCAAATATAAATATGCGAATTTGAGCGAATATCAAATGATTTTGAGAACTAACAAAATAAACCTAATCGATAATAAAAAACAGAAAGGCAAAAGGGTACGAAAATGACCAAGTATATTTCAGATGCAATTGCACGTTTAACAAATCTTAAAAACGGTATGTTAAAGAATCCGGGAAAGTGGACTAACCCGGATGAAACGCCTGAAGTAGTGCAGGGAGTAATAGTTGGATTAAATACTGCGGCAAAAGAAATCAGATTAAATATCATAACAAAATTGAAGGTAATAAGAATTGTACTTTGAAATAATAGATGAAATTCGAGACATTGAGCAAATAAATGTTGATAAAAATGAATTAGAAAAGGAAAGAATTAAGAAAAAATATGATGCTGTAAATTGGAGAAAGCTTAAAGGCAAAGTGCAAGTACGATTAGGTAATGGCTCAATAGTAAAAGTTGAGGTGCATTGGTATGAATTACCGGTTGCTATTCGGAAGAATATGAAAATTAAAAATATTTATGGGTAAAAAAGGTAACAATGCAATACGTGATTTGTATAAATAATAAGCATTATGAAGCCTCACTCGAAATTAGGAAAATTTATCAGGCTTACGAAAATGAATTTTCTAAGAATGGCTTATTAAAAGTCGTCGATGAGACAGGTGAAGATTATTTATATCCCACAGAATTTTTTATGCCCATTACAATACCAAAGGAATTAGAAATACTTTTTAATAGAAATAATTACTAAAACAATTGAAGAATGCTCATCTCTAATTGCTTGGAAATGTCAATCGATATATTTATAAAAATAAATTAGATTCTTATAGATATTTTAAATTTTAAAGGATAAAATTAAATGGAACCTTTATTGTTTGAGCTGTTATCTAAAATGGAACAAAAAGGTTACAGAGAATATGATTCTTTGTATTCTGATCTGGCAAGTACACAGCGCGAAAATCTTATTTCAATTGAATTGAAGCTGAATGAATTTAAAAATATTCTGAAAAGCTTAAACCGAGAAATGGAATATTGTGTAGACTGCTTTATAAAATATTCTATGGAATCAAAACTTATAAACTTCCTTAAAGGTCAGGATAATATGAAGTATAAAGTTTGTTTGTTGGGTTATCCTACAAAAGGCCGATGTTTGCATGATATACTAAATTTCCCCCACACAAAATAATTTTGCGGTAACTTATATCTAAACTTTAGGTACAAACAATTTAACAATTAAGCAATTCAACAATTATTTTTTTACAACCCCATTCAAATAATCTATCGCATCATCAACTGTTTTGTGAGTACCGGTAATAACTAAAGTGTCTTTATCAAATATCTTTTCTTCGCTGGCTGGATTTGTAATTGTTTTTTCACCTCTTACAATTGCAATTATAGTAACGCCGGTTATTGCTCTTAGATTAAGTTCTTTCATTGTCTTTCCAATGTGTAAATTATTTTCATCAACGTAATAAGCTTCTGTTAAGCCGGCGGCTAGCAGCTCATTCAAATTTACTAAGGAGCTAATGCCTTGCTCATCTTTCCGCATCATACTGTAAGATTCACCGCGCAAAATTGAAACTTGTTTCATAATTACGTTCAATGGGATATGAAATTTTTCGAGCACTTTGCTGAAAATCTGCAAAGAAGTTTCAAACTCTTCCGGTATTACTTCATCAGCGCCAAAAGTAATTAAGTCATCAATCTCATTTGTGTAGCGGGTTCTAACGATTGAATAAATATTTGGATTAATTTCTTTAGCGTGTCTTAAACTTAATTTGGTAGCAGCGGGATCTGATATAGCAAAAACTATTACTAAAGCTTTTTCTATTCCGGCAGAGCGCAAAACTTCACCGCGGGTTACGTCGCCAAAAATAATATTTTCTCCTTTTGATTTTTCTTCTTTAACAGTCTGAGGATTAATTTCTATTACAATATATTTTATCCCGGTTTCCTTTAAAACTCTTGCAAGATTTTTTCCGTTTAATCCGAAGCCGACAATAATTACATGGTCAGCTAATTCTTTTAAATTGATTCCTTCTTTATTTGATTTATCAATTACTCCCATTTTATAACCCAAGACAGGCGCAAGCTTCATTAAGAAAGGTGTTAGCAGCATTGTAAAAATTGACGAAGCAAGGAAAGCATTGTAAAAATTATTTCCGATTAGATTAAGAGATAATCCGGATTGAGAAAGTACAAAAGAGAATTCACCGACTTGAGATAAACTTATTCCGGCTATTAAAGCGATACGAAATGGATATTTCAAAAACTTAATCAGCAAGGTAACTATAGAAGTTTTTAAAATTATAATTCCTGCAGTAATTAAAATGAGTAAAAAGAAATTATCTAAAACAAATTTGATATTTAAAAGCAATCCAATCGCCACAAAGAAAATACTATTGAATGCATCCTTAAGCGGTAAAATATCTGCAGTTACTTGATGGCTGAAATCTGATTCAGATAAAATTAAGCCGGCAATGAAAGCGCCGATTGCAAAAGACAATCCGATTAGATGAGTTAGATAAGCAGTTCCCAAAAGCAAAAAAATTGTTCCGACGGTAAAAGCTTCCCTAACTCTTAGTCTTGCTAATTGAAATAAAATTTTCGGAATCAAATATCTTGCGGCGAAAATAATAACTATGATTGCACCAAACGCATAAAATAGCTGAATTATTATTTTACCGAATGTTAAATTTTCTCCGCCGCTAAGAATGGGCAGAAGGATTAGCATAGGAACGACTGCTAAATCCTGGAATATTAATATTGCAATTGAAATTCTTCCGAATGGAGTTTCGAGTTCATTTCGGTCTTGCAGTAATTTCAAAACAATTGCTGTGCTGGAAAGGCAGACGAGCATACCAAAAAAAACTGCTGAATTAATTGAGACGTCGAATAATTTAAAAATTAAAGTTGAGATAGAAATCGTAAAAATTATTTGCATTCCGCCAGCATAGAAAAGCATCCGGCGCATTTGCATTAGTTTGTTAAGCGAGATTTCGAGTCCGATTGTAAAAAGCAGAAGGATGACTCCTATCTCAGCCATAACCTGAATGTTTTGGGAATTTGAAATTAGCTTAAATCCATACGGCCCGATGATCATTCCGGCAACAAGGAATCCGAGGATGCTTGGAATATTAATCTTCTTAAATAAAAAAATTATAAGAAGTGAAACCGAAAGAATAATTACGATTTCCCTAATGATCGTAAATTCATGCATAAGAATTCAGTTATTAATTTTATGCTAACATTGTAAGAAATGATTTAAGATTCAACAAGTATTATGATAATTATTCAACCAAAAATATTTGTTTTCGCAATGGTTGTAAGCTGATCAAATTGCTCTTTTGACTTACACTTTATACATTTGATTAATTGTAAATAAATAAAAATTGAAAATGAAAAATCTAATTCTCATTAGTTTCTTTTCATTAGCAATAAACGGGTTTGTTTATTCTCAAACTGCTGAAGAAATTATTAGCAAAGCGGAAAATGATATTAAAGGGAAATCCGCACAAGGGACAATTGAAATGGTAATTAACACTCCTGATTATACCCGGTCATTAAAAATGCAAAGCTGGTGGATTGGAAATGAAAAAGCGTTGATAGTGACAAAGTCACCGGCCAAAGAAGCTGGCAATAAGACTTTGAAAATCGGAGACGAAATTTGGAGCTACCTTCGAAATACTGAAACAACAATTAAAATTCCACCTTCGATGATGCTGCAGTCGTGGAATGGATCCGATTACACGAACGATGATCTTGTACGTGAATCAAACTTAGTAAAAGATTATGATCTAAAAATTTTAACTTCCGAAAAAATTACTGATGATGATTGCTGGAAGATTGAGTTAACGCCTAAACCTGATGCACCGGTAGTCTGGGGGAAAATTTATTACTGGGTTCGCAAAGCAGATTATCTTCCTTCTATACTTCAATATTTTGATGAAAAAGGAAACATGGTTAGATACATGGTTTATTCCGATATAAAAAATTTTCACGGCAGAAAGATGCCTTCAAAATGGGTGATGTATAATGTTGCAAAGAAAGGTCATTCAACCGCAATAATAGTTGGCGATATGTACTTTGATATAAAAATTTCGGATAAAATATTTTCTTATCAAGAACTTGAACGGGGAAATTAAATTTATGCTATTAAAATTAGCTTGGCGAAATATTTGGAGAAACAAAAGACGTTCATTAATAACGCTCGCAGCAGTTGTATTTGCCGCTGTAATGGCAATTGCTATGCGCGGAATTCAGCTTGGGACGTATGCATTAAATATTCGATCGGTTGTGGAACTCTTCTCCGGTTATCTTCAAATTCAAGAAAAGAATTATCTTGATAACCCTTCATTAACTTCAAGCTTTATAATTGACAGTAAAATATTGGATGCTTTAAAATCAACAAAAGGAGTTGTTGACTATGCACCACGAATTTATGCCGACGGTTTAATAAGCTACAAAGATAATTCTCGCGGTGCGGCAATATTTGGAATTGAACCTGAGAAAGAAAAAAATGTCACCACTTTTGTTCAAAACATTAATTCAGGTAAATTTTTTACATCGGATTCTTCCAATCAAATAGTTGTTGGCGATCAGCTTCTAAAAAATCTTGATGCAAAAGTTGGAGATGAAATTGTCTTGCTTGCCCAGGGTTATGACGGAACACTAGGAAATCAAAAATTCAAAATTGTTGGAACGGTTAAATTTGGAGTGCAAGAACTTGAATCTGCGTTAATTTTTATGGGATTAAAATCTGCCCAATCATTATTAGCAATGGGCAGCAAAGTAAATGTAGTAGCTATTAAAGCAGATGATCTAAATCATTTGGAAGAAATAAATGATCAGCTATCAAGCAAAATAAGAAATTCGAATATAAAAATATTATCGTGGGATAAGATAAATCCGGAACTTGAACAAGCGATTCAACTGGATAATGTGAGTGGAATATTTTTCCTCGGAATTTTAATCGTCATAGTTGCGTTTGGTATTTTGAATACTGTCTTGATGTCGGTAATAGAACGATTCCGCGAATTTGGTGTAGTGTTAGCTATCGGAATGCCGCAAGTTACTCTTACTTACCTGGTTTATATTGAAACAATGTTAATTACTTTTATCGGCCTGGTTGCAGGAAATATTTTTGGTTATGCAATTAATTATTATTTCATTCTTCATCCAATAATTTTGGGTGAAGAATTGAAAAAGCTGTACGAGATATATCATTTTCTTCCACAGTTAAAATCAACCTTGCAGGTGTCAATCTTTTTTAATGTTTCTCTTTCAATTTTAGCAATCTCATTAGCCTCATGTTTTTATCCGGCATATAAAGTTTATAAGCTCGAACCTTTGAAAGGGATTAGACATACTTGATGAAAATTTAGAAGAATAAAATTCTAAAAAAAGTTTATTGAGAAGATAATATGCTTTTAAAATTAGCATGGCGAAATATTTGGAGAAATAAAAGACGCTCTTTCATCGTTTTAATTTCGGTGGTTGTTGGTTTAGCAGCAATAGTTTTGACTGACGGCTTATCGAACGGAATGATGAGTCAGATGCTTTTTAATCAAATCAATCTTGATGTTTCACATTTACAAATTCATAAGAACGGGTTCGACAGAAATAAAATTGTAAAAAATTTTATTCCCGATTACAAACATGTCGAATCAACCCTTCAAACCAATCCGGAAGTTGAGGCATATAGTAAACGTGTTTTTGCAACCGGAATTTTAAGCAGCGCAAGCAATTCATCCGGAGTAATAATTTACGGAATTAATCCGGATGAAGAATCTAAAGTTTCAATCGTAAAAAGTTCTATAATTAACGGCAAATATCTTGGAAGCGGAAAACGAGAAATAATAATTGGGAAAAAGCTTGCAGAGAAGCTTGGTGTGGAAGTCGGAGATAAAATAGTTGCGATGTCAAATACATTAAAAGGAGATATTGGTTCTGACGCTTTCAGAATCATTGGAATCTTTCAGACATCAAGCTCAGGGTTTGATAAGATGACAGTTTATGTTCAGGCTTTAACAGAACAGGAAATGCTTGGCATCGGAGATAATTATCATGAGTTCGCTGTGATTGCGAAAGATTATACAAAAATTAATTTGGTAAAAAATAATGTTGAAACAAAACTCGGCAGTGATTATGAAGTATTTACATACCGGGATCTTCTTCCGATGCTCATCTATCAAATGGAGCTTTACAAAGAATCGATGATGATATTAAATGTTATAATCGGACTTGCATTAATTTTTGGAATTATAAATACAATGCTGATGTCAGTGTTCGAAAGGATACGCGAATTTGGTGTTCTTATGGCAATCGGAATGAAGAACAGCCGGCTTTATTTGATGATAATATTTGAAGCATTTATCCTTGGCATATTCGGAACTTTTGTCGGATTAATTTGCGGATTGCTGCTTGATATTCCGCTAGCTCATTCTGGAATTAACCTAAGCATATTTGCTACCGGATTGGAATCATTTGGAGTTGGTGCTGTAATTTATCCAGTACTGTCGATTGGTAATTTAATAAATGCAGTTTTGTTTATGCCGTTTGTTGCTGTAATTGGAGCTTTATATCCGGCATATAAAGCGATAAAGTTAGAACCGATTTATGCAATTAATTATGTATAAATTTTACTAATAATTAATCAAGTAAAAAATACTATGGAAATATTAAAAGCGGAAAACTTAGTTAAGATATATCAAGACAATGGAGTTCCTGTTAACGCATTAATGGATATTAACCTTACTATTTCTAAAGGAGAATATGTTGTAATTGCTGGTCCATCCGGCTCCGGCAAAACAACGCTGCTAAATCTTCTCGGTGCATTGGATAAACCTACTAAGGGCAAAGTTTATTTTGAGACCGAGAATATTACATTAAAAGAAAAAAAAGAACTTTCAAAAATCAGACTTCATAAGCTCGGATTTATTTTCCAGGCTTACAATTTAATTCCGGTTCTTACTGCAATAGAAAATATTGAGTTCAGCATGATGCTGCTTGGAATTCCAGATAAAGTGAGAAAAGAAAAAGCACTTGAATTAATGGATGAACTTGGAATAAAAGAATTAGCCAATAAACGTCCGAATGAAATGAGCGGCGGTCAGCAGCAGAGAGTAGCAGTTGCCAGAGCAATTGTAAATAATCCTTCGCTTGTTCTTGCTGACGAACCGACAGCCAATCTGGATTCTGTAACCGCCGGACATTTGCTAGATTTAATGGAACAGATGAACTCAGAAAAAAATATCACTTTTATTTTTTCATCTCATGACAAGCAAGTTATTGATAGAGCAAAGAGATTAATTATCTTGAAGGATGGCAGGATCGAAAATCAATAAGGGAAATGTTATTAACATTAAACAAACAGATTTAAAATTTTCGAAAATATGGAACATAAATTTTATTGTTCTGTTTTAATGAATCAATTCTCTCGTAATTTAATCTTTATCATTATTACAATGTTGATATTTTCTAAAACTTCTTTTGCCCAGGTTGACTACTCATTCTCCGGTTATATTGTTGATCTTCCGGTTTATTCAATTAATAATAGTGAATTGTCAAACTTAGCCGGCATAGATAAGAATCAGTTTCTAAATCTTATGAGGATAAGACTGCGACCTGAAATATATTTGTGGAGTGGAGGAAGATTTAATATTGAATATGAAATCGATGCTTTATATTCAAAACAAAATCCATTTTCATTTGTTAATCAGACAAGCGATAATCGCCAAGTTATAAAATTGAGATGGCAGTTATTTCATCAGAATAATTTTAATGTGACGCACTATTTCGATAGACTTTATTTTAGACAAGGTTTTGATCAAGGAAATATAATTATTGGCAGACAAAGAATAGCCTGGGGCGTAGGAAGAGTTTGGAGTCCAACCGATTTGTTCAATCCTATTAACCCGGCAAATTTTGGAAAGATAGAAAAAGACGGCGTTGATGCTGCTGCGATAACATACAGCTTTGGGAATTTTACCGATTTAAATATTGTGTACAATCCGCAAAATAAATTTTCCGAAAGCAATACCGGTTTTAGATTAAGAACAAATTTTGATAAATATGATTTCGCTTTAGTTGGAGGTTACTTCGATAAAAGAATTATCACCGGCGGAGACTTTGCCGGAAATTTTTTTGATGCCGGCATTCGTGGTGAAGGAATAATTTCAATGGATAAGGAAAATCTCAACAATAATTTTTTGAAATTAATTTTCGGGATGGATAATCAATTCACTTCAAAGCTTTATGGTCTTTTTGAATATCAGTATAACGGAGAAGGTGCATTAAATAAGTTTGATTACGATCTTCTGGGATTGTATGAGGGAAGGATAATTAATTTAAGTAGAAATTATATTGTAGTTAGTGCAAGTTACCAGCTTACGGCATTGTTAACAACAACTGTTTCAAATAACTCCAACCTAAATGATGGAAGCGGATATTTAAATTTAAGCGGCGTTTATTCATTGACTGATAATTCTTCACTAACTGCCGGCGGATTGATTTCTTACGGAAATAGATTTTCAGAATACTGGTATTATCCTACATCATTTTATTTACAAGCGGAAATGTTTTTTTAATTCAAAGCCTCGGTATGAAGTAAATATTTTCGCAATGTCCACTTTAGAATTCGCACTTTTCATTTTTTTGTACAGGGAATTAAAAACATCCAATCTGTCTACATCTTTTAAAGAATTAAAATTGGCATTCATCTTGTTATTAATTGTTACGAAAAAAATACGGATTTAATTATGAAAAAATTATTTTGCTTTCTTATGATAATATTTCCATCGATTATATTTGCACAACCTCATTTCGGAAGCGTTAAGCTGGGAATTTTTAATCCATCTGCAACTGAAGCCGGTTTTATCATCGGATATGAAGGTGGCTGGGCTATAGATAATAATTTTATTATTGGATTGAGCGCTGATTGGTTTAACAAAAACTATGTAGATCAAAATCTTGTAACACAATTTAATGATTATTATGGCGTCAATAGTTCGTTAAATGAAATACGTGCAAAAACAAATTTGCATGCAATTCCGTTGATGGGTACTGCAACAGCAAGTTTTCCTATATCGCCAAGAACCAATTTATTTTTTACCGGCGGCGTTGGCGTTGAAGTACTTCTAATTTTTTATAGGAATTATGATAATCCTGATAACAATGATTTCCATGGTGCATTTGATTTTGCTTGGCAGATAGGCAGCGGCGTAGCTTATGAGCTAGGTCCGCGCTCAGATGTTTTAGTCGAACTTTCTTATCATAATTCACAGCCAAGCTGGGATTATAATGTTTATGATCCCAACACGGGACGATCAAGAGTGTTCCAAAGATCTTTTGATATGAGCGGCGTAATGATGCGTGCCGGGTTTAGGTTTTATTTTTAATAAAAATTTTTCCGGCTTATGCTTCATTAATTTCTGAAGGTTAATTTTTCGCTAACTCATTAGAAGTTAATTACAATTTTTTTATCTGATCGTTTAAGAAAAATATTATTCCCGTTAAACTTACCCGATTCTTTGCCGTCAACTATTATTTTTTTAATCTTTTTATTTACCGGTGATTTTAAAATTATTTCTTTGCACGATGAATCCAGCTTGCTGTTAATTTCAACTGTCACTTGATTTTTAATTTTTTTAATTGAATATGAAATGGGACCATAATAAGTAGGTAAATTTCCTACTGAAATTCCTGATGTATCGGCAAGCCATTTTTCTTCAACCCCGGCTCCAATAATTAGTGCAGATTTATCCTCATCCTCATAAACGAACAATGCTCTTACAGCATTGATGTAAGCTGATCCAACCCATGTATGAGGCATGTCTCCAATAAATTTTGGATTGTCTTTATTTTTCCAAACAACTTCAGCCCAATGATTCCAGCCTTCAGGTCTTTGATCTTTAAAGAAAAAATTTAGTAAATCATAAGTTCTATCTAATTCATTAAGATAAACAAAAGTTTCCGCCACTCTGATTTCATAAGGTGTGTAATTAATCCAATTATCTTTGGGATTAAGCCTCTTCTTAAAATTTTCAAAATATTTATTGAATGTATTTTGAAGAGCGGGCTCCGGCAAATATTTTAATTCACCGCAAGGGGATACAGCAATAGTAGTTGAAGTAGCATCAAAATCTCCAAGCTCCGCGCAGCCGGGGATATAATTTATTTTTTTATTTTTCATTGCAAGATTAATTGAGTGGTAAAGATTTTTTCTAAACTCATCCCGCAGCTTAGAGTATTCTTCAATCTCATTTTTCTTTTCCAGAACTTCTGCTATTGAAACAGCATCTTTTAATCCTTTCAGAACAAAAAAATCATCCCAATATGAATGCATCGGTTTAGCTGAATAACCTTCATGGCTGATTGAAGCCGGCACTAATCCGTAAAAAGATTTTTGTTCATCAGTTCCATTTTTATTTTGCTCGGTCGATTCTTCTCCAATTTGAAATTTAATATAGTTTACAGTCGATTTAATATTATTCCAATGTTTTTCCAGCATGGAAGTATCTTTAGTGAAATTGAAATATTCTTTCAACAAATAAATATACTCACCTTGACTGTCATTTTCGGGAACTGGATCTGCGCCGCGTTTATCAACTGCACAAGGAATTTTTCCGGAAGGGAATTGATAATTAGAATACCAGTTAATAAAATTCTTCACAGCCGAAGTAATGCCCATCTTTAAAAGTGATTCAGACATTAACGCTCCATCTCTAATCCATGATCTGTCATAACATCTTGAACCTGGCTGAAGAGCATTTTCATCTTGGTTAATAAGTATGTAAGCAAGATTACTTCGCAAAGTGTTTATTAATTTATTTTCAGAAGGAGGAAGGTTAAAAGTTACTTTATTCAGTTTTTCGCTCCACTGCTTTTGGGAATATTCCGATTTAAAGTGATACATTAATTTAGTCATATAAGGGTCGCCTGAGGGCGAAGTTATCTCATTACTTTTATAAAATGGAATTTCTAATATAACTGTTAATGTTTGTTCGGAATTTATTTTAAATGGATATTCAAAAGCACCGGAAGCAAATCCGTCATTATCTTTTACGCTAGAACTGTCCGGCAAAGAATTTTTGCTGATATAATCGATTATTGAACCCTCACGAAAATCAACTGCGCCAAATTTAGCAGCCGGAGTAACAGAAATTATTTCTTTATCGTTATTGATTATAGCTTTGGAATTATCATAATCAATTGAATTTATTTTTGAAACTCCTCCGGTGGTATTTAAATTTTGCCAGGGCGGATTTACTTGAAACGGCCTTATTGCCAAATATAATTTGCCGGTTTTAGTTTCGCTTGTTCTATTCGAAATTGTATAACGGATGTACATTGTAGAATAGGAAGGAGTTCCTTCAGCGATTGCTTTTATATCTAAATTAAGATCGTTATTTATCCATTTAACGCTTGGGATTGGGAGATAATTATTTTCCAGCTTCTGAATTTTACTGACATCATTCCACGTCACGAATTTGTTATCATAATAAATAAATGGTTCTACGGAACAACCTTCCTTGCTGGTTTCAATCATTCCTTCTTCGTTAATCAAGCCTTTTTGATTGCCGCCGCTTACTCCGATAATATCCCAATAAGTCTGCTTATTCAAAAAATATTTTGGGAAATAACCTTTGGGATATTCTTTTGCAATTTGTTCAAATCGGTAATTATCATCTTCTGAAAATCTATAATCTTCGATATTAATTTCTTTTATAGCATATCCTTTCCCTCTGCTGCTCTTAAAGAAATTTATTCTTAAATAATTTGATTCATAATCTCCAAAAGGAATGAAGCTGATTTTTCTTAATTCATCTTTTGCCGAATAAATAACTTTCCAATTTTTTAAATCATTGGAGGATTCAATGTTGTAATCAGTAGCAAAATTCAAACTATCCCAATGAATTATTAAACCGCCATATTCTTTAGTGTATTGAAAATTTATTGTCAGTGATTGTTTATCAACCGGTTTGCTTCTCCATGAAGTATTTAAATTATTATCGAAAATTAATGATGGTTTTCCTTGTAATGTTGATGTTGCTTCCACGATCGGCGCAACATTTTTTATAATTGGAACAGGTAATTGTTCGAATGAAAGATCATCAAGATATATCGTTCCGCTGCCTCCATCAGCAGCCGAAATGATTAACTCGATTTTATTGAAGCTATGAATATCACCTCCGGCTTTTGGTCCCCAGGCAAAAGTGATATTTCTCTTTCGGATAGTTTTTTCAGTCCAATTATTTGGGAAATCAAATCTTTTAAAAACATACCACCAAACATTATCGCCGGTTGAATCATCTAATTTAAATTCTAAATTATTCTTTGGCGAATTGCCTTTAACAGAAAATGAAAATTTATAATTCGTTGGCAAGTTCATAGGCAACTTCTTAACAATACCGCAATAACCGGAGCCGGTAAATTGGTAATCAATTTTTATTGCTTTTCCATGTAATCCATCAACTAAGGAAACAGACATTTTCGCACCGTCAGAAACAGATTTTTGCCAGGTGCTTAAGTCATCAAAATTATCAATAACCCTAGTCTGAGAAAAAAGTATTGACGAGCTTGAAATTACAAATGCCAGGACTAAAATTTTTTTTAGAATACTCATTACTCGTTCCTTTGAAAATTAAATGTTAATTGATAACTAGAATTTTATGGACTTATTTGTTAAGAGAGAATTATCAATCTTTTTACTTTAAAATAAATTGAATAATAAAAACGGGAATATACTTGACAAATAAATATATAAATTTTAGATTAGAATGTAAACGTTTACATTTTTTGAGCGCAGCCTTATCTTGAAATCAACCAGGCAGATAATTTTTGAAGAATTTTAGCTTAGTGTTTTCATTAAGAGAACGCTTTTAAAATTATTTTAATTGATTATAAACTATTTAATCTTGTTAAAAAGGAAATATGAATGAAGTTGTTTGAAACTAAATATGGATACTTTTCTGAAGATGGCGATGAATATATTATTAAAACCTACCAAACTCCTAAGCCGTGGATAAATGTAATTTCAAATGGCGTATATGGGCTTACGATTTCCCAGGCAGGCGGAGGTTTTAGCTGGTATGAGCATTCTGAATTTAACAGACTTACAAGATGGCATCAAGATTTGGTTCAGGATAATTGGGGCAAATATATTTATATAAAAAATAATAAAACCGGTGATGTCTGGAGTCCAACTTTCCAACCGGTCAAGACAGAATTAAATAAATTTGAATGCATTCACGGATTTGGTTACACAAAATTTAATTCAATATATAAAGGTGTGGAAATTTCTTTAACCATATTTGTTCCATTCGATGAATCAATTGAGATATGGGATTTAAAAATTGCTAATAAAACAAATAAGGAAGTTGATCTTTCCATTTACACATATTTCGAATGGTGCTTGGGTTCATCCGCGGATCATCATCGTGAATTTCATAAATCATTTTTAGAAACTGAGTTTGATGCAAAGTCAAATGTAATGACTGCAACCAAACGTTTATGGGAAATTCCACTTGGCGACCGCGGGCATTGGAATATTGATTATCCTTATTTAGGATTTTTATCTTCCAATAAAAAAATAAGTGATTATGATAGTAACAAAGATTCTTTCCTTGGACAGTTAGGGGACTTAATCAAACCCGCTGGTATTTTTGCTAAAAATTTATCTAAGAAAACTGGAAGCTGGGGAGATCCGATCGGCAGTATAAAAGTTAATTGTAAATTAAAGCCAAAAGGAACTGATAGAATTGCCTTCTATCTTGGATTGAAAGAAAATAAAAAAGAAATTAAAAACACCATCAAAAAATTTTCGTCAAATGAATCCATTGACAAAGCATTATCCGATGTTAAAAAACGCTGGAACGAATTGCTAGGAACTTTAGTTGTTGATACACCTGATGAGGCAATGAATCTTCTTACAAATAAATGGCTGAAGTATCAGGCAATATCCGGAAGGCTTTGGGCAAGAACAGCATATTATCAGCAAAGCGGGGCATTTGGATTTAGAGATCAATTGCAGGACAGTCTGGTTTTTCTTCCGATCAATCCTGAATTAACCGAAAAACAAATTAAGCTTCACGCAAAACATCAAATGGCTGATGGTTCGGTTCTTCATTGGTGGCATCCGATTTCAGAAACCGGATTAGAAACTAAAATGACGGATGACCTTTTATGGCTGCCATTTTTGATGATTCATTATCTTAAAGAAACTAACAACATTAACTTATTTAATTTTGAATCAGAATATTATGATGATAAAAATTTAAAGGAAACGATTTACAAACATTGTATTAAAGCAATAGAAAAAGTTTTAACAAGGTTGAGCAATAGAGGAATTACATTAATAGGTGCCGGCGATTGGAACGACGGCTTAAGTGCAGTTGGACTTGAAATGAAAGGTGAATCATTTTGGCTTACAGAATTTTTGTATTACATCTTGCATCATTTTATTCCGATCTGCGAAAAACTTGGAGATAATAATTCTGCTGCTCGTTATCGAACTATTTCAGCTCAATTGAAAGAAGCGTTTGATAAATATTCATGGGATGGAGGGTGGTATATCAGGGCTACAAAGGACAATGATGAAATAATCGGAAGCAATAAAAATAAAGAAGGTAAAATTTATTTGAATGCTCAAACATGGGCGGTATTAAGTTTGATTGGTGATCAAGATAAAAATCAAGTAGCATTACAGTCTCTTAAAAAATATTTATTGAAAAAAAACGGTCCATTGCTTTTGTATCCGGCATATTCTAAACCGGATAAATATATTGGATATCTGTCTCGCTACGCTGCCGGCAGAAGGGAAAACGGCGGAGTTTACACTCACGCTGCAACATGGGCAATTTGGGCTTTTGCTGAAACGAAGAATGGAGAATTACCGTATGAAATTTTTAAAAGGCTTTCACCAATTTATAATGGAATGAATCCGGATGAATATTTTGCTGAGCCATATGTAACTCCGGGAAATATTGAAGGTCCAAATTCTCCGCTATACGGACGCGGCGGTTGGACTTGGTATACCGGCTCAGCTGCTTGGTTTCAAAAAGTAATTGTAGATAGAATTTTAGGAATAAGATCTGACGAAAAAGGATTAATTGTTGACCCTTGTATCCCTAAAAAATGGAAAAGTTATTCCGTTAAAAGAATTTTCAGAGATAAAGAATTTATCATTAATGTTTTTAACCCGAATCATGTTAACAGCGGAGTAAAATCAATTTCCGTAAACGGAAAAATTGTATCCGGAAATATTATTTGTATTGAGAACGATGAAAAAAAATTTTTAGTGGATGTTTATTTAGGATAATGAATTGAGCAATAAAATTAATCTCAACGGTAATTGGAAATATTTTCGTGATCCGGAAGGAATATTTTCTGTTGATGAATTTCATAATATTATAAAAGATGAAAAATCATTAGAGTCGATGAACATTCCTATCAATTGGGAATTAGCCGGGCTTCATAATTTTAACGGTACTGTTTGGTTCATTAAAAATTTTGATAATAATTCAGCAATTGAAGGAATCAGTCTATTACATTTTTTAGGTGTTGATTATTTTGCCGAAGTCTGGCTTAATGGTAATTTTCTCGGCAAACATGAGGGATACTTTTCACCATTCTTTTTTGATGTATCAAAAATTCTAGATAAAAAAAATACCCTTGTTGTAAAAGTAACTTCACCATTTGAAAAGCCTGGTGAGACTTGGCCTGATAAAAAAAGAACAATCAAAGGTATTTTTAGTCATCATGATTGCAGGCCCGGCGGCAGTAGCAAAGAGTATGGGCAAGATCAAAACACCGGCGGCATTTGGAATGATATTTTTATTGATTTCGGATATAATATCGTTTTAGAAAAAGTAAAAATAATTCCATCATTAAATAATGAGCGAACTAAAGCCGCCGTGTTAATTGATCTCAATTATTGTTCTTCTGAAATATCTGCTAAAGAAGTATCGGTAAATTTCAAAATTACAACGCCAGATAAAAAATCGTTAAATAAAAATGAGACTTTTCTTTTCCAACAGGGTAATAATAAAATTAGTTATTTATTTGAAATAGATTCTCCTTTCTTGTGGTGGAGCTGGGATTTGGGAGAAGCTAATCTATATTACCTGAAAATTTCATCTGATTATTTTTCGACGAAGGAAAATACTTTTGGAATTCGCGATGTTTTTCTCGGTGAGAAGCAGCAATTTTTTATCAACGGGAAAAAATTATTTTTGAGAGGAACAAACATAATTCCAACTCAATTCTTGAGTGATTTTACAAACGATAAAATTATAAAAGTCGTTTCACTCATGAGAGAAGCTAACATCAATATTGTTAGGGTTCATGCTCATGTGAACAGAAAAGAATTTTATGACGAATGTGATAGACAAGGAATTATTGTTTGGCAGGATTTCAGTCTTCAATGGACTTACGATGAATCGCTTTCTTTTAAATCGGAAGCGGTGAAACAAATTAAAGAAATGGTTAATCATTTATATAATCATGCTTCAATTGCGGTTTGGTGCTGTCACAATGAACCCGGGAATCAAATTAAAACTTTAGATCCATTACTTGAGAAAGCTGTTTTGAACGAAGATTCAACCCGGATTGTCCGCAGGGCATCAAATTATGAAGAGCATGCTTACGACGGTTGGTATTGGGGGAATAAAGAACATTATGCCGCTGCGCCAATGGGTCCGCTGGCTACTGAATTTGGTGCACAAGGTTTGCCGAATAAAAATTCTTTAACAAAAATTGTTGGCAAAGAAAATTTGTTCCCCCCAAACTGGAAAGTTTGGGAGTATCATAATTTCCAGGTTGATCAAACTTTTAATATTGCAAAAGTTGAAATTGGAAATTCAATCGAAACGTTCATTGAAAATTCACAATCGTATCAATCGGAATTACTTAAAACAGCAATAGATTTTTATCGTCGGAAAAGATTTGACGGAATAAACGGAATTTTCCAATTTATGCTGATCGACTGCTGGCCTTCAATTACCTGGTCGGTTGTTGATTATTTTGGTGAAAAGAAAAAAGCATATGAAACTTTAAAAGAATGTTACGAGCCTATTTATATCTCAATCAACTTAAGACAAGATCAATATTTCCCCGGTAAAAAATTTCTTTTTGATATTTTTATCATTAACGATCTTTACAAAAAATATGAAGACTGCATTCTTAAGTTTTCAATTAATGAAAAAGTGATTGGAACGATTGAGAACATTTCATTGGAAGAAAATCAAATCACTTTTATTAATTATGAACTTATCAATCTTCTAGTTCCATCAAGTCTAATTTTTGGAAAACATAAAATGGAATTAGAGTTGATTAAAAAAGATACCGGTGAAAAAATATCAAAAAACTATTTTGATTTTTCAATTGTGCAGCCGATTTAATAATCTGTTTAAAGAAAGTAAAAAGGAATAATTAAACTTGAAAAGAGTTTTACTTATAATTGTCACAATTCTTTTAGCCTTTGGAATTAATTTTGCACAGATTTCTGTTCCAACCGGAGTTGAAGCTACTGGATATGAAAGCCACATCGACATAACCTGGAACGCAAATCCTGAGTCAAACATTCTTGGGTATTATATTTACAAACTGCAGGATACGACTTATAAAAGAATTGCTATTGCAACTTCTGATATTAGAATCTATGATGATTTTTTAGAAGCGCTGGGAGACACCGCTACTTATGCAGTTTCTGCATTTGATTCAGACTATAATGAATCTGGTAAAAGCGCCACCGTAACTGCATTTACTCATTCAATGACTGATGATCAACTTTTAACAATGCTTGAGGAAGCTACGTTTAGATATTTTTGGGATTATGCTCATCCGGTTTCCGGATTAGCAAGAGAAAGATTGGGCTCCGGGGAAACAGTAACAATTGGCGGTTCAGGATTCGGAGTGATGGCAATTTTAGTTGGAATAGAACGCGGCTTTATTACTCGCGACCAAGGTATCCAAAGAATGTTGAAGATATTAAATTTTCTTTCAACAAAAGCTGATCGCTTCCACGGAGCTTTCCCACATTGGATGAACGGAACTACCGGTAAGGTAATTCCATTCAGTACTTATGATGACGGCGGTGATTTAGTAGAAACATCTTTTATGATGGAAGGGCTGTTAACAGCAAGACAATATTTCAATCAAAGCACTGTTGATGAAGACAGCATTCGAATTATGATTACAAATCTCTGGCAGTCTGTCGAATACGATTGGTACCAAAGAGATAACACCGGTTATACATTGTATTGGCATTGGTCGCCGGATTATGGATGGATGATGAACATGCCCATACGCGGATACAATGAAGCTATGATCGTTTACTTACTTGCAATTGCATCTCCAACTCATTCGGTTCCTAAATACGATTTTGCTATTGGCTGGTCAGGCTTTTTGTATGCGAACGGGAAATCATTTTATGGTATACCGCTTTATGTAGGTCAAGATTATGGCGGGCCTTTATTTTTTGCTCATTATTCTTTTTTAGGATTTGATCCGCGTAGCAAAAAAGATAAGTTCACGAATTATTTCATTAATAATAGAAATCAGACTTTAATTAATAGAGCATACTGTATCGCTAATCCCAATCACTATGCCGGTTACGATTCTGTTACATGGGGATTAACTGCAAGCGACGATCCATCTGGCTATGATGCTCACAGCCCGACAAACGACAATGGAACAATAACTCCTTCTGCGGCGATTTCTTCTATGCCATATACTCCAGTTGAATCAATTGCTGCTTTCAAAAATATGTACCTTAAATATGGAAAAAACATTTGGGGCCCTTTTGGATTTAAAGATGCATTTAATGTTAGCAAGAATTGGTACGCCAGCAGTTACATTTCAATTGATGAAGGGCCGATTATTGATATGATTGAAAATTATCGCTCCCAGCTTTTGTGGAAAAATTTTATGGCTAATCCGGAAATTCAACCGATGCTCGATAGTGTAGGATTCGTTCCCGATAATACCGATGTAATAAATTCTCAAACATTGCCTAAAGAATTTGTGCTTGAAGGAAATTACCCGAATCCATTTAATCCAAGCACAACAATTAAATTTGAATTACCTCGACGTCAAAATGTTGAACTAAACATTTATAATATGCTTGGCGATAAAGTGAGAACATTAGTAAATAATGTTCTGTCTTCCGGCGAAAATAAAATTGTATGGGATGGCAAAGATGATAATAATAGTGTGGTTTCATCCGGAGTTTATATTTACACTTTGAGAATGGAAGATAAAATTTATTCAGGTAAAATGATTTTATTAAAATAACTTTAGTCAGAAATATTTTTTTGAATTAAAAATTCAATGAAATAAACAGTGATACTGAAACAAATTGATCTGCGTATTTCACTCCTTTCTACGCGGAAGGTTTTTCAAGTTTCAGTATCACAAAATTTTTATCAATTAATGTTTTTCATCTATCATAAAAGGTAATGAACAAACTAAAAAATATTGTCCGTCATTTATTATTCTATCTTACATTCGCATTTATAGTTTTAAGCGAATTAAGCTGCAGTAATAGCACTTCAAATAAAATTCAAATTAATTTTTGGACGATGGGTGCTGAAGCAGAGCACGTTCAGAAGCTTACCAAACAATTTGAAAAATTAAATCCGAATATTGTTGTTAAAGTTCAAGCGATTCCCTGGACCGCGGCGCATGAAAAATTAATTACTGCCTATGCAAGTGAAACTACACCGGATATTGTTCAGATGGGGAACACATGGATACCGGAGTTTGTAGCATTAAATTCTCTCGACAGTTTGGACAGTTTCGTTGACCAATCTAAAGTTGTACACAGCAAAAATTATTTCCCGGGTATTTGGCGGACAAATATTATTCACAATAAACTATACGGTATTCCCTGGTATGTTGACACACGTGTCCTTTTTTATCGGTCAGATATTTTAAAGCGAGTTGGATATCCTGATCCGCCAAAAAATTGGAATGAGCTGTATGACGTTTCTAAAAAAATAAAAAAACTTTACGGCTCGGAACAAAAATATTCTTTATTCATCCCAACAAATGAATGGGCCCCGTTCATAATTTTTGGAATGCAAGCAGGTGCTGATTTATTAAAAGATGATAATTCACTCGGAGATTTTAGCGAAGATAAATTTCAAATAGCATTTAATTATCTCATGAAATTTTATAAAGAAAAATTTGCTCCGGTAGATATGACCGAAGTTTCAAATGTTTATCAAGCTTTCGCCAGTGGCTTTTTTGCAATGTATATAACAGGCCCCTGGAACGTTGCCGAATTTAAAAATAGATTACCAAAATCTCTCCAGAATGATTGGATGACAGCGCCTTTACCGGCTTATGATAATCAAAAATATCCCGGCTTATCGTTAGCGGGCGGTTCAAGCTTATCGATGTTTAAAAGCTGCAAGCATAAAGAAGAAGCATGGAAGCTAATAGAATTTTTATCTGAAAAATCCAATCAGGTTGAGTTTTATCATTTGTCTACAGACTTGCCTTCAGTAATTGATGCATGGCAGGATTCAACATTAAAAAATGATAAATATCTAAAAGCATTTTACGAACAGTTGCAGAATGTAATTCCAACTCCAAAAGTTCCGGAATGGGAACAGATTGTTTCTGCAAAGGTTCAGCAATATGCAGAGTATGGTGCAAGAGAAAAAGTTTCTCCTACGGCAGCATTAAAAATGCTTGATCACGATGTTGATAAAATTCTTGAAAAAAGAAGATGGATTTTAAATAAAGAAAGAAAGTCAAATTAAAGTTTGCAATGATAGATTCAAATAAATTTAAAATATCCGCAGCTTACTTTTTTCTTGCACCTGCAATGATCACTATTTTCATTTTTTTTCTGCTTCCGGTGATAGCGGCATTATTAATGAGCTTTACCGATTTTGATATTTACTCACTTGGTAATTTAAGCTTTGCACAATTTGTGGGATTTAGAAATTATATAGACATTTTTAATGATCCTTTATTTTGGACTTCGTTAAAAAACACTTTATACTTTGTCATAGTTGGAGGGCCTTTATCGATAGCCGTTTCATTAGCTGCGGCTTTATTAATTAATTCAAAGCTAGTTAGATTCAAAAGTTTTTTCCGATTAGTATATTTCATTCCGGTGGTTACAACTCTTGTCGCAGTTTCAGTTTTATGGAGATTCATTTATCATCCAAGATTCGGCATTCTAAATTACTTTTTAGGTTTTATAGGAATTCATAGAATAGATTGGTTAGGAAATCCGAAATGGGCGATGCCGGCAATTATTCTAATGGCAATATGGAAAAACTTCGGTTATAACATGATAATTTTTATTGCCGGCCTTCAAAACATTCCGGAAGATTTATATGAGGCAGCTAGTCTCGAAGGTGCTTCTGCGTGGAATCAATTTAAAAATATAACTCTTCCAATGTTAGCGCCGACTACACTTTTTGTCGGCATAATAACTATGATCGGTTATTTCCAACTATTTGCTGAACCTTATATAATGACGCAAGGCGGGCCGTTGAACAGCACGCTTAGTATTGTTTTATATATGTACCAAGAAGGTTTTCGCTGGTGGAATATGGGCTATTCAGCGGCATTGGCGTTTATTTTATTTTTTATAATTCTTGTCGTTAGCTTAATTCAATTAAAATTTCAAAAAGAATCTTACATATGAAACGTTATGTACTTTATTTCACATTAATCTTTGTAGCTATTTTATGTTTGATGCCTTTCATTTGGATGATATCGGCTTCGTTAATGTCAACAGGAGAGTCAAATGTTTTTCCACCAAAATTTTTTCCAAGTAAAATAACGTTTTCTCAGTATCAAAATTTATTCTCACGATTAAATATTGCGAAGTATTTTCTTAATAGTATCGTAGTCTCTGTCGGGATAACTGTAATTTCATTGTTCATAAATTCGATGGCTGGATTTGCTTTCGCAAAATATAGATTTGCCGGTCAGAAAAATTTATTCAAGCTGTTATTAAGTTTTATGATTATACCTGCCCAGGTAACAATGCTTCCGCTTTTTTTGATGTTGAAATATATGGGATTGATCAATACTTATATGGCTGTGATTATTCCCGGAATGACAAGCGTGTTCGGAATATTTTTGATAAGGCAATACTTAATTGCAATTCCGGACAGCCTTATTGAAGCAGCTAAAATGGATGGCGCTAGTGATTTTCAAATTTATTTTTCGGTAATCCTTCCTTTAGCAAAACCAATTTTGATTACACTTGCCATCTTTTCTTTTATGGGAGCGTGGAATGATTTCCTCTGGCCTTTAATTGCAATGACTAATGATTCTATGTATACCTTGCCCGTTGCTTTAGCAAATCTAATGGGTGAACATAATCAAGATACCGAATTAATGATGGCTGGTTCAGTTGTTACAATTATGCCTATTCTATTAGTCTTTTTAGCGCTGCAAAAATATTATATAAAAGGCATTATGATGGGAGGAATAAAAGAATAGGATATTATTTTTTGTGTCGGTTGATATAATTCAAATATAATTTTAACGAAAAATGACTAGGATATAACAAAAAGTAATGATGCTAAAAAATTTACTTGACAAAATGAATGTGATTTTGTAGTTTAAAATGTAAACGTTTACATTGTTTCTACTCTAATTCAAATTACCGATAAATTTATTACTGATATGGAAAAAAATTGAAAGCAGAAAAAACTTCAACAAAAAAATGTAAACGTTTACAATATTATAATTGTCAACCAAATTAAGTCGGATAGTCATGAAAGTTGATATAAAGAAAGTAGCAGAGAAGGCAGGCGTATCAATTGCAACTGTCTCAAGGGTGTTTAGCAACAGCGACTTAGTTAGGCAGCCGACAAAAGATAAAGTATTAAAAATTTCTAAAGAGCTCAATTATATTCCTAATCCGATTGCTAGAAGCCTCTCCAGGCAATTAACCGACACAATCGGAGTTGTTTTGCCTGATCTAGTTGGTGAGTTTTTTATGGACATTATTCATGGCATTGATGAAGAAGCATATAAACAAAATTGGTTTGTGCTTGTATCAAGTTCACACAGTAAAAGAAATATTTTGGAAACATTGATCGAATTTATGGGAAGCGGAAGAGTAGACGGAGTTATCTTGATGGCGCCGCAAATTGACGAGCGTATAAATGAGATCATAAGAAAGAGTAAGCGTCCGATTGTGCTAATCAATGCCGGCGGAGATACAAATAATAATGCGAACTTTAAGGTAGATAATTTTCAAGGTGCATACACCATAGTGGAACATCTAATTCAAAATCATAGTTATAAAATAATCGGTATGGTTGAAGGTCCGAAAGATAACTACGATGCAATCGATAGATCAAATGGATATTACAAGGCATTACAGAAATATGGATTAAATAAAAACGGATCGATGGTAGTGCCTGGTGACTTCTCAGTAGAAGGCGGATATCATGGATTCAAAAAATTGATAAGTAATAAAGTAAAGCCGGATGCAATATTTATGGCAAATGATATGATGGCAGTAGGAGCTTATCAGGCAGCTAAGGAATTGAAGATAAGAATTCCGGAGGATATTGCGTTAGTTGGATTTGATGACATTTATCTAAGTCAGTTTCTTCATCCCAGGCTGACAACAGTTCATGTGCCGATAGCGGAATTAGGCAGCAAAGCGGTTATTCATCTGCTTGGAATGATAAAAGATAAAAAATTAAAGAAGAAATCTTTTGTTGAAATTCTTTCAACATGTTTGGTCATCGGCGGTTCTTGTGGTTGTGCTTAAAAGTAAGAAAAAAAATGTAATTCTTAAACTTATAATTGGCCGCAATAAATAACACAAAACTCATAACATATATTTCAGGAGGATATATGAACAATTACTTACGGTACTTATTATTTCTAGTACTGTTGATTCCTTTCTTTACTCCGTTAACGGAAGCTCAAATGATAAAAAGGCAAGATGCAGTATGGGCAAGAGAAACATCTGAACCAATTGTTCTGGATGGAAAGCTTAATGAAGCATCCTGGGCTAAGGCAGATTCTATTCACATTACTTACGGGGTAAGTTCAGGCTTACCAACGAGCGGATGGAATACCGATGGATATCCTAACCCGAGCGGATATTCTGATAGTCTCCACGCTACTCTAAAATTCCTATCTCATAATAATCAACTTTACATTGCATTTATAATCCCAGACGCTTCTATTGGTGGCCATGATTGGCCTGGGCCTGCCTGGTGGGATGGTGTGTTAATGAATGTAAAGGATATTAGAACAAGACCTGTTGGGCGTAAAGAAATTTTCCCTTGTTTTTTATTCACCGATACTTCATCTAGTTATACCGGTGGCAGAGGAAAAGGTGCTGGACCTAGATATGGCTACATGGGGCCTTATCAAGATCAGCTTACCGATTCTATGATAGCTGCAATGGGTTGGAATATGGGTTATTCAATTCAGGGCACTTCAAATGATGACAGTACTCCGGATACAGATTACGTTTTTGAAATGGCAATAAATCTTGATTCATTAGGCTACAATACAACACAAACCAACGGTGATGTTGTAGGCGCTAATATTCAAATTGTTGATGCTGATTGGTATTGGCAAAGCGATCCAACTAAGAGAGCTGTAGGTAAAGCTTGGTGGCAGCATCCTTGGAGCGATCAAGGCGAAAATGCTGGCAGAATTTATATTCGCCCTGACGTTACAGTTAATTCAGGTCCGGTACCAACAATTCCACCGGATGTTGTTGTACCTAATGGAGCTAACGCTACAGATCCGACTATTGATGGAAATCTAAATGATCCGGTATGGAATGGTGCATATACTTTAAAAGTTAAATACGGTGATCTTGCAACGTTTAATACTTATCCAGGACTAGGAAAAAGTATGAGTGCTTCGTATGAGGTAAGTACATCAAATCCTCCTTCTCCAACTCTTCCTCAAGTTTTGGATCCTTCAGATGCAACTGTTAAAATGTTCTTCAAAGGAAATTATCTATACTTAGCTGCTAATGTTGCTGATCAATTAATTGAAGGCGGTGCAACTAATCAGGATCAAAAAGACGGTGTACGTTTTATCTTAGGATTAAGAGATTCAATAAATTCTGATCACGTAATGCAGTTCTTAAATTTATTAGCAGATTTTGATACCCTCGGAAATCCGAAAGCAGATGAGGATCTTGATACGCTTGTAAAACAAGGTATTGCTACTTTAGGAATGCAGGTTCATGGTACAGTTAATAACAATACTGACGTTGATACCGGCTACACAGTTGAATTAAAAATTGATCTTTCTAAGCTTGGTTATGCAAATGGTTTAGGAGATCACTTATTGTTTGGCGGTGTTGATGTATTGGATGCAGATGTTTTTGATAATCCTGCTAACAATTATGGAACAAGAACATGGTTCTTTAAGGAGAATAAAGACGCAGGCCCAACAGCGTGGATGTACATGGATCCTAATGTTCCAACTGATGTAAAAACTAATCCTGCAAATACAGTTCCTGTTAGCTTGGTTCTATATGGAAATTATCCGAATCCGTTCAACCCTTCAACCAAAATTAGTTATTCCATACCTAAAGAAGGTGAAGTAACTTTATCAATTTATAATATGTTAGGTCAATTGGTTTCTAACGTAAACTTATTGCATCAAACTTCTGGAATAC
Organism: Bacteroidota bacterium; assembly: GCA_023475265.1. Classification (GTDB taxonomy): domain Bacteria; phylum Bacteroidota; class Ignavibacteria; order Ignavibacteriales; family Ignavibacteriaceae; genus FEN-1297. The sequence goes on along the minus strand of JAMCWE010000138.1, from coordinate 2,451 downwards.
ATGTCTATGACTTCAACGCGAATACACTCGCTTCCGGAGTTTATTTCTATAGGCTGTCGTTAAAATCAAACGATAACGGGCTTAATTATCTAAGCAAAACGTCTAAGATGATCTTATTAAAGTGATTTAATTTATTGAACAGATGGAATGAAAATTTCCATCTGTTCACTTATTAAATTAAATTTATCAAAATTCTGACCTGTCTATTGCAGGCAAGACTCAACCAAAACTCCTTTTCTCAAAATATAAAAATTTATTGAGCAAGGTGGACTTTGACAATAAAATAAAATAAGTGTAAGGTGAGTTATTATTTTTTTGAAAAAAATTTTCTAGGTTTAAATTATGTTAAACAAGGAGCGCAAAAGAAAATTAATCTTTTATACTTTTTTACAGGTCATAATCATAATTTTATTATCCGGATATTCAATCTTTGCTCAAACTAGTGGAAAGCTAAAAGGAAGAGTTGCAGATCCAAAAGGTGAACCTTTAATTGGAGCTAATATATTAGTACAAGGTACCAGCACTGGAACCACAAGTGATTTGGATGGCTATTATAACATTCTAAATCTTAGAACCGGCACATACTCTGTAGAATACCGCTACGTTGGTTATCAATCAAAAATTGTTAAGAATATCAAAATTATCCCTGACCAAACAACTGAAATAAATGTTACTCTAAGCGAAGAGGCAATTCAAAGTAAGACAGTAACTGTAGTTGCTCAAAAGCCTCTTGTAGAGTTTAATCAGACTAGTTCCGTTGTTAATGTAAGCAAGGAGGATATGCAAAATCTTCCTGTTCAAAGTTTAAATGAAATTGTAAATCTTCAAGCTGGCGTGGTTGATGGGCATTTTAGAGGCGGAAGAATTGGTGAAGTTCAATACCAGGTTGACGGAGTAACTGTTAATAATCCATATGACAACTCATCAACTCTGCAATTGGACAAATCCATTTTACAGGAAGTCCAGGTAATAAGCGGAACGTTTGATGCAAAATATGGTGAGGCGATGAGCGGTGTTGTTAATGCTGTACTAAGAACCGGTACAGAAAACTTCCAATATTCCGGCGAAGTTTACATGGGAGATTATTATACAACCGACGTTACAAGATATCCATTTGATAATACTTATCGGCCTGCTCAAATTCAAAATTATCAGTTAACTATCAGCGGACCAGCGATCTTAAATAATACAACTTTTTTTATTAGCGGCAGAAGATATTTGAACGATGGTTACCTGTTTGGTATCAGAAGGTTTTTGCCGACTGATTCAAATGATTTTGAGAAAAAGGTTTTCCGCCCAACTGGTGATAATAAATTGGTTCCAATGCAGACTCATCATGAATGGAGCGGCCAGTTTAAAATTACTAATCGAACCTTACCTAAAATTCAATTGAGTTACGTGGCGATTCTGAACAGCTTTGATGAAACAACTTATAATAATTCATTCAGGTTTCTACCGGATGGTATCCCAACCCAAACAACTCTTTCATTAACTCAAGGTTTGGATATAACTCATACTCTTAGCCAGCAAATGTTTTATAAACTCAATTTCAGATATAATTATTTTGATTATAGTAATTATAAATATCCGAGTGTTTATGATCCCCGCTATTTGCAGGATGGAATTCCTCAGAGCGATGCCAGCTATGAATATGGAGCTGATGTTCAAGGTGTTGATCTCACAAGATTTATTCAGAAAACAAACGACGGGATTGTCAAGCTCGATTATAGTTGGCAGGCGAATAGGGCAAACCTAATTGAAGCTGGTTTGGAAGGAGAGTTATCAAAACTTTCTTTCGGCAGTCCGGGCTTTTTAAGACAGACAAATGTTAACGGTGTGGAAATTCTTCAACCTCATTACAGTACTAATCCGAAAGATCCAAAAGTTGAGATATATTATCCAAGACAAGGTGTCGCCTATTTGCAAGACCGGGTTGAGCTTGGCGACCTTGTTGTAAGAGGAGGATTACGGCTTCAAGTATTCGACGCAAATGCTTATGTACCCACCGATCTTCAGAATCCTGCTAATTCAATTAAAGGTGCGCCGTTATCTTCTTTAAAACGAACAACAATAAAAGCTTCGTTAGCTCCGCGAGTCGGACTTAGTTTTCCGCTGACTTCAACTGCTTCTATTTATTTTTCATACGGTCATTTTTATCAAATGCCGGGATTGGGAGACCTGTATAATAATTCTAATTATCTTGTTCTCGATCAGCTGCAAGCTGGTGGAATTGACTACGGCGTGTTAGGTAATCCGGATCTTAAACCTCAATTTACTGTTCAATATGAAGTTGGCTTAAAGCAAGCTCTGTCAGAAAATTTAGGAACTCAATTAACTTTCTTCAGCAAAGATATTCGTGATCTTTTGGGAACTGAATTTGTCAGCACTTATACGGCAGCCCAATACGCAAGACTAACAAACGTAGATTTTGGTAATGTGTACGGAATTACT
>JAMCWE010000002.1 GCA_023475265.1 Bacteroidota bacterium | reverse complement strand
AAGCTTTCGGAAAATAGAATCAAATATAAATTCATTAGAACATCATGGGCTGAATCGATGTCCGGATAAAGGGATAAGAAATTTTAAGAAGTACACTGCATTAGGAATCTTATCGTACAACTTGCATATATTAGGCAAGCTGCTGATAGATAAAAGCAGACGCAAAGATTATAAAAAAGCTGCTTAAGCCGAAGAATCTCACTAAAAGTATAAGGCGAAAAAGCTTTATGGGTTAGCTATGTAAAAGACATGGGAAAAAAAATACTTTCATCATAAATTAGAAGTATAGTAAGTTCATTTAGGGAGAATGCTTCTCGCAGAACAGTCAACGACAAATTCAAATTAGACTTTACGACCAGTCACTATTCAGAATATTTCCTAGATATAAAATCAAAAGACCTAATCCGGATAGACACCTTTTCCCAAACATGAATTGACACACTAAAAATCAAAGAGATGATAATTGAAAAAGAAGATCCGCCATTTTACAATACATTCCTATTCGGTTCACTAACAACAGCACTATTAATAATCTTAATCATTCAACTTATTCCATGAAAGGATTTAAAACATGCAACCATTCAACCTGTCCCGTGAAATCTGTTTTTTTATTTCACGGGATAATTCACTTCATTCCCTAACAATTAATTCATAATTCAACATTCAAAATTCATAATTAAAAAAATGCCGCGCGGAGACAAAATAAAACTAACAATAGAACTAATAAAATTCTTTCTCTACATAATTACATTGTTAATCTCAATTGCCTTCGCCTTCAACTCCATGGACAAGCGCATCTCCATCATAGAATCCGAAATGAAATACAAAGTCAACACCACACTACTACTCGAAAAACTGGACCAAGTAAAAGACGAAATCAACAAGAAGATCGAATCCGAAATCTCGAAAGTAAAAAAGTAACTCAGCGCTTCGTCCCGTTTGCGGTACTTGCTCATTGCCTCTTGGCTCGTAGCAACTTTCATTCACTTAAACCATTAATTTGGTCAATGGCAGCTTCTAAGTGGCAATATTAATTGACATAAAAAAGCTGTCCATCGACAGCCTTAAAATATTTTCTATTATAGAAGACCGTATCTATTTTAAAAAGGGTTAACTTCTTTGTCTCAGTAAAATTCCCTGTTTGCATTCTGTAAAAATAAATTCCACTTGATAGTTTGGTTGCATTAAATTCAACTTTATAGTTCCCACTAAGTTTTTCATTATTCACTAATGTCTCTATTTCCTTTCCTAAAACATTATAAACCTTTATTGTAACGAAACTGGTTTTATGTTACTTCTGAAGAAATGATACTTGGCGAAAAGCCTGTTGATTATCTCGATTCATTCTCTAAATTTGTTAAAGATAACCCCGACCAAATTCTTGCCATTAAAATTTTATTAGAGAAGCCTAAAGATTGGAACCCTGAAGCCCTGAACGAACTAAGAGGAAAGCTTAAGAAAAATAAATTTACTGAAAAAGATCTCCAGCGTGCTCATAAATTAGTCTATAATAAATCTCTTGCCGATATTATCTCTATGGTAAAACATGCCGCAGTCGACCAGCTTCCAATTCTTACTGCTGCGGAGCGAGTAAAGAACGCAGTTACCAAAGTAACTGAAGGTCAAAACTTTACTTATGAACAAATGAATTGGATTGCATTAATCGAACAGCATCTAATCCAAAATCTTTCCATTGATGAAACCGATTTTCAAAACGCTCCGGCATTTATCCAGATCGGCGGCATTGGTAAAGCAAGAAAACTTTTCGGTAAGGAACAACTCAAACAATTAATTGAAGAATTTAATTACAACATTGCAGCTTAATCCGTGGAAATCTGTGTTATCCGTGTCATCCGTGTTCTATTGCTTATAAAGGTTTAATTTATGTCAGATATAGTTAACAAACTCTGGGGCTTCTGCCATACTTTACGCCATGATGGAATCGATTACGGCGACTACATCGAACAGCTTACTTACTTGTTGTTTCTTAAAATGGCTGATGAAAGAGAAGTACACATTCCTGATGGTTATGATTGAAACAGCTTAAAGGATAAATCCGCTACTGCTTTAACAGACCACTATTCTGAAATTCTCCGCAAGCTCCGTGAAGAAAAAGGAATGCTCGGCGATATCTTCGCTCAGTCAATGCCGCGCTTTAACAACCCGGTAAATCTTAAACGTCTCATCACTCTTATTGATGAAGTTGAATGGACGGAACTTGGCGTTGATGTAAAAGGTGAAGCCTTCGAAGGGCTTCTTGAAAAAGCAGCTAGCGAAGGCAAAAAAGGAGCCGGTCAATATTTTACACCGCGTGTTCTAATTCAATCTATTGTACGCTTAATGAAACCTGATCCGCGGACTAATAAAGAATATACTATTTGCGATCCTGCATGCGGCAGCGGCGGCTTCCTTGTTTCCGCTTATGAATGGCTTCTGGAGATAACAAACAAGGGTGCCTCAATAGACCGTAATGATTACAAACGAGTCAAGACAAAAACTTATTATGGGCAAGACCTTGTACCGCGCCCCCGGCGTCTTGCTCTTATGAATCTTTATCTCCATGGTATTGAACCGACAATCTATCTTGGTGATACAATCTATGAACCAAATAGAGGTGAACTCTACGATTGTATTTTAACAAATCCGCCGTTTGGAACTAAAGGCGCTAACCAAGCTCCCGACCGCGATGACTTTACTATCTCATCCAGCAACAAACAATTAAACTTTGTTCAGCATGTAGCAAATACACTTAAGCCTGGCGGACGTGCAGCAATGGTTCTTCCTGATAATGTTCTCTTTGAGGATAAAGCCGGCGATGTATTCAAGATTCTTATGGAAGATTGCAACCTTCACACAATCTTACGTTTGCCGCGCGGAACTTTTACACCTTACAGTCAAGGCGTCAAAGCAAATGTCATCATTTTCCCAAAAGGTGTACCGACAGAAGAAGTCTGGATTTTTGATGCACGCTCAAACGTTCCCGGTGTTACTAAAAAAGACCGTCCTCTTTCCAAGCAACACTTTGTGGAATTTGAAAAATGCTACGGCAAAGATCCAAATGGAAAAAGCAAGCGTACCGATCTTGGCGAAGAAGGTAGATTCAGATAGTTTTCACTTGACCAAATCAAAGAACGTAATTACAAACCAACGGCAATGGTAAAGATGATAATTCAAATAAATAAAATATTGAATCCAATTAAATTGTATTCAATTTGCCTACGCGCCTTAAAAGAATTGCGTCAAGAAATTTCATGTAGTGAAGCGTAAAAAGAGAAAATCTGTTTGAGCCCGATTCCTATCGGGCGAGTTATTTTCTCTTAGCGGAACGGAATGAAATTTTGTCGAGTAGGAAGCTGGATAAATAAATATATTTTCATCTTCGAGTTCCGCCTCTCCGATCCATCTCTTATATTTATTTATTCGCTTCCCCTCACAGAACCGTGCTTGAAGCTTTCCTTCACACGGCTCTTCAACCATATTCACTTGCAATTTATTTACCATAGGCATGATATAACTTCGGTTTAGGTAAAGGATATTTGGTCAAGTATTTTATAAATCCCTGCCAGTTATAGCTTTTCCTTTGACTACGTCTGTTAAGCCACTTAAATACTAACCTGATGACACTAAAATAGTAACCGGCAATCTTGCGGTAATTTCCGCCGATACCGTAGTACATATAATGCCCTCTGAGTTTTTGTTTTAGTGTCTTCCAGACATCCTCAATTGGAAAGACATTCCTAATGTTCTTTAGCCATAAATTCATTTCCTTTATCTTCGATATAAGTTTCTTCCGGCTTGTCTGCCTGCCAATCTTAAACTTCCCGCTTCTTGAGGTACCACAATAATGTGTGAAGCCTAAGAAATCGAATGTATCAGGCCGCTTCTGTTTTTCTTTGGCATATCTGCCGAATAGTATTAACCTTGTCTTTTCCTCAGACAGTTCCAGACCAAATTTCTTTAGCCTTTCTCTTAGCATCCTGATTATGTCTTCTGCATCCTCTTTATATTTCACACAGATTACAAAATCATCTGCATATCTGATTTCTTCTACATATCCTCTGCTTTTTTCTTCACTACTTTCTCTACCCATAAGTCAAGCACATAGTGAAGGTATATGTTACTAAGTATCGGACTGATGACTCCGCCCTGCGGTGTGCCTTCCTCCGCTGCATAGTATTTACCTTCTTCCATTATACCTGATTTCAGTAGCCGCTTGATTAACCTGATAAAGTTTCTGTCTGCTATCCGGTGTTCCAAGAATTTTATAATCCATTCATGCTTTACGTTATCAAAGAACCCTTTAATATCAGCATCGATTATATAACTCGTTGGACAGGTAGCTATTGCTTTATCCAGTTTCTCAAGCGCATCGTGACAACTTCCGCCTCCTGGCTTCATAATGTTTGTTACCTTACACTATGCAGGATTTAGTTACATGCTGATTGCTAATCTTTACATGTATCGGATTTTCACCGATTAGATACGCCGAGCTTTGCTTGGCACACAGCAATTTATTTACAGCCTGCCCGCCTACGTGTTCGTTGAAACTTTAGTATAAACGTAATCACATTCAAAGGCGGCTATGCTGTTAACTGAAACCGGAATCTGGAAACCATGAATAAAAATCTGCTTGCAAGTTCATATACCAAAGTATATGTTTGTATACAAAAGTATATAATATAAAAACATGGTAATAAATAGAGTCCTGGACGAAATATTCCGCACATGGTCTAACGTAGCGGTACTACGTGCCCTGCTCGATACAAATACCGGCTTCTCAGGTAATGAAGTTGCCCGCGTAGCCGGAATGAATCCTAGATCGGCATTCAAAGCGTTAACATCTCTGGAAGAACTTGGTTTAGCGATCCGGGTAGTGGGTGGAAGAGATCATATATTTACTCTCAATCGCGAGCATTACTTAGTTCAAGAAATCGTTCTTAAGATTTATCCTATAGAAAGTAAGTTCCTTGACGAAGTAATAACCGCTCTTTCTGCTATATTAAAGGGGCATGTTTATAGTGCTGTAATTTTCGGAAGCGTAGCCCGGAAAGAAGAAAAGTCTTTATCTGATCTTGATATTTGCTGTGTTGTTAATTCCCCACTGGAATTATTGTTCGTCCGGGATTTACTAAATAAAAAGTCTTCCGCACTCTATAAGAAGTATGGAATTAGATTAGCGCCTGTAATATTTATGAAAGCACAATTCATGAGGAAAAGGAAGACTAAATTAATAAAAGACATAGCCGGAGAAGGAATTTTGATTACGGGCAAAAGCATAAAAGGATTGATCAATGGTTGAAAGAAGAGGAAGGAAATCTATTCCGCTGCACAACTTCAAAAAATATCTTGATGTAGCCGGGCATTTTTATCAAGCTGCCAAAGATTCATTGGAACTCGATTATTGGACTGCATCCGGTGTATTGATTGTTCATTCCGCTATTGCTTATTCCGATGCCCTTTGTATCAAACTATCCGGTGTAAAGAGTGTTGGTGAAAATCATGAAGATGCGGTTGCACTGCTTTAGAGTGCGGTCGGAAACACAGACGAAAAATCTTCAGCTCTGAATCAACTAAGAAGAATAATTGAAGAAAAGACAAAAGTATCATATTTAAGTGAGCTATATTCTTCTTCACAAACAAAAGAAATGTGGAAACGTCTTGAACGATTTCGGAAATGGTCGCTAGAAATATTAAATAGGTAACAAGAAACAAGTAACCAGAGACCAGCAAAATGCGTCCAGAACCAATCATACATTATATAGTGTTCAGTAACAGGTAAAAATGGAATGCATCTCATCACGCTTAAGCCTTACGCACGGGTAAAATTGTATTTAACAGCAGCCCTGAAGAAATTCAGCAAGAAGATAACCTAACAAAAATCTTTCTTCTTTAACTTTTAGTCGTGCAATTCAAAGACTAAAACTGAAGTACAAATTAGATCAAAATAGGTTAATGTGGTCGGATTTATTCATGAACAACAAAAAACAGCCCCCAAAATGTTTCGATTTTGAGGGTTTTAGTGCACCCTGCGGGACTCGAACCCGCGACCTGCTGATTAAGAGTCAGACTGAATCTTTTGATTTCACTCTGTTTTCAAACTTTTAAAAACAATCGTTCAGTAAATCGTTAAGTAAGTTACAAATTAAATATTTCTAAATATAAAATATAATACTGCCGGTAGTAACCTTCAATAAATGACAATAATTTTTTATGTTTAAACTCGCGTTCTTTGAAATCCTGGCTTGAACTCAGAAAAGGAAAAATACTTATGTCCTATAGCTGGGAGAGGTCATGCAAAGGGTCAATGCTCTAAGCAAATCTCTCAATAATAAAAAAGACTTAAACTCTTCGAACAATATAATGAGTAAAAGTCTTCTCAAATTCTATGCAGATTACCGTGAATATGTTTCTCTTAAGTATTCAAGTAAATATTTAAACTCAATCAAGACAGTCTTTAACCATGTATTTAAATACTTTGGCGAGGATAAGTTTCTTAATGAAATTGAATGTCTGGAATGGGATAAATTCTTTCTGCATTTAAATAAAATAAGTCCTGGAGGTGCACCAGTATACCTTAGAACTTTAAAAGCGGCCCTGAATAAAGCCTTGGAATGGAATCTTATTGATGATAACAAAGTGAGTAAAATAAGATTGCCCAAAAGGCAGCAGGTGGAACAGAGGTCTTTGAAAGTAAATGAAATGACTCAAATTCTTGAGGAAGTTCACAATCCTCAGATAAGAGCTTTGATTCAAACCGCATTTTTTACTGGACTCAGAAGATCCGAATTAGTCAATCTAAAAGTTAAACATGTTGACCTGGCAACAGGCTTCTTGAAAGTTGGCGACAATGATTTGATAACGAAGTCGCGCAAAGTAAGAGAAGTTGCTCTTTGTTCTCAAGTAACTCAGATACTAAAGAACATTATCCTCAACAAGAAACCGGAAGATTTATTATTTGGAAAATCTGTAAGGTTTCCTTTTTCAGCTGATTATGTAACACGGGTGTTCAAAAAAGCTGCTAAAAGAAAACGACTTGATGACCGAATTCATTTTCATTCTTTGAGGCATTCATATATTTCTCACTTGGCTAATAGTGAAGTACCATTACCGGCAGTTCAAATGTTAGCCGGGCACTCCAGTATAACTACTACAATGAGATATGTGCATGTAAATAGAGATGAATTAATGAAATCGGTAAGTATACTAGATAAAATAAAATAAAACGAGGATGAGCCAGGATTTCTTGATTTTATTTTTTAATCAATCTATGTTGTTATAATTGTGTTTGTGGTCTGGTGGTCATGGAAGGAGGTTTTATTAACATCTAATCTTCTTTCAATATAGAATGTTTTAAAATAAGGGAATCGGAAGGAAGTCTTTTACCATTTGTTTATTGATAATAGTTTCTGTCTTAACAATTACATATCGCCATGTTTCTCCGTTTAGAATAAATCTTATAGTCATCTTTGTGACGTTATATCTTTTAGCTTTAGTTTTAATACTTTCGCAAGCATTGCGTTTTATTTCTATCACTTGATCCTCGGTTAGTTTAGTTGCTCGTGTATCTTCTCCACGGGGAACCTTCCCCTTTCAATTTTTCCGTGTGTATTATCAGCATCAGTACAAATTTGAAAAGCGAAGCATGAAAAGTGCATGGCTGCATGAGAAGTGCATTGTATAGGTGTGACTTGAGAATAAATTTTGCAAGAAAGATCAACTTAAATACTATAAATAATATTTTCATTTAAGCAAGGTGATTGCCCAAGATTTAAATCTCTCAAGGTGCTTCCAAAGTTGGTCTATGTCTTTTTTATCATAAACATCACCGCTATATGAGACAGCATTTTTATGCTCAATTATGGCATTGAGATGATTAAGGGATTTTTTTCTTTCATCATTTAACGGGAATATTTCTTCCAACAAGGTAATAACTTCATGGTGGTCTTCGCCTTTGCTTTTAGCACCGATATATTTTATTGTAAGTGCATCGGCATAGGCAATTGCAGCATGCACAATTAATACACCGGCTGCATTAAAATAATCATGGTCTGAGGCTAATTTTGCACCTTGATAAAAATTTTCCGCGACAATTTTGTAATTGGCAGACTGAGAACGATCTACAGAAACACGGATACTTTTTCTAACCATTTAAAATTATCTCCCAAGATTTACCGAAAATTAGCATCGAGTCTTTAACGATGTCCGGAACCGGCGGTTTGCTATGTTTAGCTCTTAAAATAAATTCCTTTTCAGTTAAAAAGAACGGTGCCAAGTTAACGCCATACTTGATTTTATAATAAGAATGCTTTTGTGAAATTAGGTCTCTCAGCGGTTTTTTAGATTTAATTGAATTTATGAGGAAGCATATATCGAGATCGCTTTCAACTTTTTCTTCTTTACGCGCTACACTTCCAAAAAGGAAAATACTTGTACAATATTTGCCGAAATTTTTTTTAATATCATTCAGAATAAGATTTAATAATCTTTCTTCGAAAGAAAATAGGCTAAGCAATATTTCTTGTACAATAATGTGCTCTCTATTTAGTGTAAAGAGATGATCTCTGCCGCCGCGCTGTCTTTTAACAAGTGATAAATTCTCCAGTCTAGTTAATATGCTTAAACAAGTGGGCGGACTTATACCGACCAGCTTGGCAATTTCTCTTCCGGATAAGCCGGTCTGCACTTTTGATATTTCACGCAGAACGGCTATGTTGGACGGGGATGAAAATATTTCGTTAAAGATATTATGAAGTATCATAAAAATTAATTGTTAAATAAATTTAACATATGTTAAATATTCTTAACAAAGATAAATGAAGTACAGGGGAAGAACAAGAAAATTAGTTAATATATTTAGCCTGCCCGTTGTGATAAAACGAGGCAGGCTTTTTTGATGCATTTTTAATTTGTCGATAATTTTTATTTCAGCAATTCCATCTTCATTACTTTACTATTGTTACCTGCAGTTAATTTATAAAAATAAATTCCGGAAGATAGATTAGAAGCATTAAATTGAACGCTGTGAACGCCCGCGCTCATCGGTTGATTTAACAATGTAGTTACTTTTTGTCCCAACAAATTATAAACGGATAGTTTTACGTTTGAATTTTCTTTTATTGAAAACTCAATAGTAGTACTTGGGTTAAATGGATTAGGATAATTTTGCCGGAGGCTGAAATTATCCGGTATAGAATTTTTATAATCAGTTATACCGGTTGTTACTTTGTCAGCGGTAAGAATAACATAATTGCTTACCTGACTTTGAGAAAATGTGACTGTGTTAGTTGAAGTATTTACAACCGCGTTTGAAACAGTTACCCAGGAGTTGTTCTGATTGTTCCAGTATTTTACTTTAAGATTATTCACATTAACATTAAAGCCAGCTGTTTGCATGTTATTAAAGTGAAGTTGGAAATTTGTTTGAGAGTTAAAACTCATCCCACCACCCATTTGTCCGGACTGCATCATGTTGTTTGTTCCATCGGGATTGAAGATTCCAATCTCATAACCGGCGAATGCACTTTGTCCGGACATACCGGGAAAATCTTGCGGGAAGGCTGCTAATATTTGACAGTACAAAGAATCGGGCATCATGCCGCCGCCCATCATTCCGCTTTGATGCCATCCGGGATTTATATTCATCCAGTCTGTTGAATCGAAAGGGTCATTAAATTTTTGCGCTTGCATCATACCGCTGTGAATCCAGCCTCCGCCCAAATGATTTCCGAATTGGGTTGAGTCCATCCACTTAGTTCCGTTTAATTGATAAACAATAACCATTTTCATAAAACCGGTTGATAGCATTCCGCCTTTGATTGAAATTGTTTGTCCATTTGCAGGCAGTGAAGCATTAGAACTAGACTGATACCACGGCGGTCCGAAATTCAAAAAGTAATCCGGCGCGCCATCGCTATTAACATCGAGATAATAATGATAGTACATAAAAGTAGTATCAACCATTACTGTTCCGGTTAAAGAAACAGAGTGAAGCGAATCGTGGTCGAATCCGAAGGAGTAATTCATCATGCTGTTGTTCATTCCGCCCATCATGGAATGGCGTCCCATGTTATTCCAGTATGAATCATAACCCGAGCGCCAGAAGTTTCCATTGATTGAATCGACAACAATCATGGGAACGATGAACATTCCCTTATAAAGTCCGCCGGAGATTGTTACATTGTCTCCAACCTTTGGTCTTAATGAAGAACTTGTATCCGGCTTGTACCAATACGGACCGAAGTTCAACATATAATCAGGAGAATTATCGTTGTTAATATCCAGATAATACATTCCATTCATCATTGAAGAATCGGCAATAATTTTTCCGGAAACGGAAATTGGTTTGAGAGAATCGGGGTTAAAATTGCCGCTGTGCATCCAGCCCTGGCTAAAGCCAAGCGTAGAGGCAAATAAAATTATAGTAAATAAAAATTTTAATTTTCCCGCTGTGCGGGATTTCGTAAAATTCAACATCTTAATATCCTTTAAAAGATTTGATAAATTTTTAACTGTATTTATTTCTTATGTAAGAAAATTTAAAGTCTAAAAATTTTCAAATGAGAAGGACTGTAGAGCGTATCACTTTTAAATCTGAGCTATGTCCAATTGAGGATTTTAAATTCAGTATATATGAATTCTTTAATTGCGGATTGGTAAGTAGAGAGAAGGCAGTATGAAATGAATAATAAACCGGCAGGTTTATATTTTCGGGAACCGACAAGGGCTTGTCAGTCATATCTTTTGATACCTGACAAGCGCAGTCTTTTGAATTGTTGTTTTTATTTTCTTTATGATGTGTACAACAGCTACAATTTTCATCGCTGCAATTTTGACAACATGAATCCGCTTGAGCGCTAACATTATCTTGAGCCTGCTTGACGGACATGCTTGAATGAAATATATTCTTACTTTCCTGCATGCCGAAAAGAGTAAATGACACAACAAGCGATAAAACCACTATTTTTGGGGAAAAATTATTTTGGATTTTAGTATTCATTTCGAGTTTATAATATCAGCAGTTAATATAAAGCATTTTTAGTGCCAGCAATGTGGTGAAGTTTTAACTCTTTTGCTTTATATAAAATTAGATATGAGATTATTTATTGCTTGTATTTATCATTTGCCATTAATAGGAAATACATTGCAAAAATGAAAATAACGAATGCTGCATTTCACTTGACAAACCCCTCCACACAGGCAGTATATTTTGCTTTGGATATTTAAAATTTCAAAGTGAATTACAATTATTTTCAAGGAGATTTAGATATAATGAAATTTAGCCTTTTATTTCTCTTTTTGTTCCTTCCTTCTATTGTTTTCTGTCAAAATGTATTTAAAGCAAAAATAGTAGATGAAAAAACAGATAAGCCGCTTATCGGTGTAAACGTATATTTTCCAGGATTAAAGGTAGGCGCCGCTTCCGATTTGAAAGGTTATGTCGAAATTCCAAACGGCAAATACGAAATAAAATTTTCATACGTCGGTTATAAGGCGTTAACTCATGAGTTCTCTTTTCCTCTATCGGAGGAAGGTGAAGGGAATGAGGAACACGAGGGAAATGAAGAGAATGAAGAACACGAGATCCATGCGGAACATGGGATAGTAGAGATTCCTATGGAAGAAACAGGCGTGGAGCTTCAGGGCATTACCGTGTCATCAACAAGAACAAACACAAGAATTGATAACACGCCGGTTAGAGTCCAGGTATTAGGATCCGAGGAGATGGCTGAGCATATAAACATGAATCCTGGAAATATCACTGACCTGCTGGGAGAGACTCCGGGAATCGGGCTGCAACAGACTTCGGCAACCTCCGGCAATATGGTGTTTCGCATCCAGGGACTGCCAGGAAGATACACTGCACTTTACAAAGATGGTCTTCCGCTGTACAGCGAGTTCTCATCAGGTTTGAGCCTGCTTCAAGTGCCTCCGTTAGACTTGCAGCAGGTGGAGGTTGTAAAAGGACCTTCATCCACTTTATATGGCGGCGGCGCTATTGCCGGTCTAGTCGATCTGGTTTCAAAAGTACCGGCTAAAAAACATGATTTATCTTTTCTATTCAATCAAACACAAAAAGGCGGAACTAATTTTGGCGGCTGGTATTCCGCAATGAATGAGAAGGTAGGAATAACTCTCCTTGTCAATTACAATTTGCAAAAACCCGTTGACGTAAACCACGACGGTTTCACGGATATTTCAAAGTTCAATCAGTTAAATATTTCGCCAAAATTATTTTACTACTTCGATGAACTTACTAATTTGTCTGCTGGTGTTTCTTACTCCACTGACAACCGCGAAGGTGGCGACTTGATTGCAATAGAAAACGGCGCAGACCTCACCCACAGTTATATCAATCAAAATAAGTCAACAAGGGTAGTAACTACATTAACATTTAATAAAGGGTTTGAGAGTGGCAATCTCCTTGCGTTCAAAAACAGCACAAGCAGCTTTACGCGCGATATTCAAATTCCTTCGGCTTCTTTCAATGGAAATCAATTTTCTTCTTATTCTGAATTATCTTACTTGATGAAATCAGAATCCAACAGATTGGTATTAGGCGCAAATTTCACAACAGACAATTTTAAACAGCAGAATATTAGTATGCCTCCAGAATTTAATTACAAATATAAAACTCCGGATATCTTCAACGCAGAAGTTACAGACGAGGCTGAGCAAACTGCCTTCGCAAACGTACGCCCGCTTGGGAATAATGTAACGGCAGAAAAATCCACCGGCTTAAGTCTCGATTTTAATTACCATTCTTTGCTGTGGGATAAATTGTTCTTCACGATTGACCAGGCATTTTATTATACGAAGGTTATCGATCCACTGGCATTGAATGAAGACTCGCTCGCAACGAACGTGATTCTTTATTACAACTCTACTTCGCCGCTTCAGGCAAGAGGATTTGATACGAACATCCAGTTCAACTTAGAAGATTTTGAATTATACTTTGATTACACTTACACAGATGCAATGATGGGAAATTCTTCCCTTGAACTTACTTCTAAGGACAACTTGTATATTACTTTGACGTACGAGAAGGAGGATAACTGGCGTTCGGGTATTGAAGCATTTTACACAGGAAGGCAATATTTGAATGGAGGAACTGAATCGCACGATTACTGGAATGTTGGAATTATGGCGCAAAAATATTTTGAACACTTCTCCATAGTTGCAAACCTTGAAAATATTTTTGACGTTAGGCAGACAAGGTTTGGAAACGTTGTATATCCGCCTTACACGAATCCAACATTCGCACAGATTAGCGGCGGACCAATATCTACAAACAATTTGGATTTGATTGGGCACGAGAAGTATGAAGTTAGGACAATATTAGGCATAGGTTTATAAAGATTACCGTTAGTTTAGCCCTTCTGTTTATTGCCGGATGCGCTGCTACTATTGCTTACAGCAGTAAAGGAGAAGAGCTTTATTATAATAAATGCGGCGGATGCCACAGGATACACTCAAAAACGGAATTTACCAGTGAAAAATGGAAGAGCGAAGTTGAGGAAATGAGTAAGAAGGCAAAACTAAATGAGGATGAAAAAAGGATGATAATAGAATATTTAACGAATGGTAAAAAGAATTAGAGTTTTAGAGGAATTGTACGTTGATGATTATAGAGTTAAATATTAATCGTAATTATTTGGAACTCATATACGGATTTAATTGTTTTATTGCACGTGAGGTGGTAAAACATGTCCGATGCTTTACCAGCGGAGTAGTATTTAGCGCAATTTGTTATAAACAAGACAAGATGTTATATTTTCATATGCAAAAATCACAAAAAATATTATTTCTTTTTATTTTGATTAGTTTTGGTCTCCTCTTTGCCCAAAGCGAATTCAATATGTTTTCCAAAACTAATGATTATAAATATTGCGGCAATAAAAACAGCGGGCTTGATTACTGCGAGGTTGTAAAAGTAGCTAAGATTGAAAAAACCGATAATCTTCAAAAAAGAATTACCATTCAATTAATATCATTCAATGACTGCTGCGATGAATGCAAAGAGATAAAAGATATTCTGCAAAACGCTCAATTCACTTCAACAAAAAAATTCTTTAATACAAGTACATTTCTAGTCAATAGAACGCTACTTATTTAACCCTTCCAATATTTCTTTTCTTTAGAAACAATTTGGATCCATAATCCCAAGGTAGGGATTATTATATCTCCGCTGTAGCCGGACACGTAATCATAAAATTTTAGGATGACTATGTATAAACGGGTAATAACATTACTTCTGTTTTGTTCATTAGCAGTGTATGGACAGACAAAAAAAATAACATTGAATGAAGCTATAGAGACATCGCTAAAAAATAATCCGCAGGTATTAACGGCACAAAAAGAAATTCAGGCGGCTGACGGAAGGATTTTACAAGCCGGACGAATTCCAAATGCAGAATTCTCTATCGAGTCGAATGAAATACCAAAAAGTTTTTCTTTTGGCGATGCCGGTGAGTTAAATTTTAACTTCTCGCAGCCACTGGAATTTTTCGGAAAGCGAAGCACGAGGATCAAAAGCGCCGGATATGAAAAACATGTTGCTCAAATAAACTTGGAACGAATTAAAAAAATAGTAACGTCTCAAGTAAAATCGGCATACTATCAAGGGCTTCTTTCTAAAGAAACGATTACTGCAATTGAACAAAACATTTCTTTGCTTAATGATTTTTTGGTACAGGTAAAAGATAAATATCAAGCCGGCACAAGCAGTTACCTTGATGTTATCCGTGCTAAAGTAGAAGCGACGCGCTTGAAAAACGAATTATTCGATGTGAATAAACAGTTTCAGCAAAACATTGGCACGTTAAAAATTCTGTTAGGAATTGAGAACGGCGTTAGTTATGAGTTAAGCGATTCATTGAATTATAGTTTCCTACCTGCACCGCTCGATTCAATTCTTACGTCGTTAATCGAGCAAAGTAATTTCGTTAAGATGAGCAGCATAAGAATTGAAAGGGACAAATCGTTTTTATCGCTTGCGGAAAAAGGTTCTCTGCCGGATTTTAATTTCGGAGCTTCTTTCCAGAACAGACAACCGCTTCCCGGGAATGGTTTTGATAATTTTATCGGGTTAAAACTCGGGATCTCTTTGCCAATGTTCTATTCAAGCGGCGTGCACGGCGATATTCAAGAATCATCTGCTCCGCTTGATATTTCCAATATCCAATACGAAGCAGTACGAAAAATTATTACGCAAAAAATTACCAGCTCATTTAAGAGTCTAAACTATGCTGAAGAACAGCTGCGAGTATTCGACAAATTTCTTTTGCAGGATGTTGAAGACGAGCTGCGAGCCGGTATAACCGCATATCAGAATAATCAAATTGATGTTCTTAATTTGTTCGATATCTACAGGACATACCGTACTACAAAACTCGAATATGCCAGAACAATCTTTAATTGTTTAACGGCAAGAAACGAGCTGGAAATTTCGAACGAACTTTTCAATAATTGACAAGGAGTTTACATGAATAAAACGATAATAAAATATCTTTCGCTGGCCCTAATTCTATTTCTATTCGGGTGCGGGGATAATTCCAATAAAAATGAAAGCGTCAAATATCCCGAACGGACACACAGCAACGAAAAATCCGAAGTTGTATTAACAAAACATCAACTGGAACACATTGACATCAAAACAGAAACACCGGTGACAAAAGAAGTTGATATTCCTTTGATGCTGCGGGGTAAAGCGGCATTGAATGAAGTAATGACAGCGCACATAACTTCGCGCATTAAAGGAAGGGTTGAAAAAGTCTATGCGGTTATATCGGATAGAGTTAAGAAAGGTCAACCAATAGTTGATTTATACAGCCAGGATTTCATTGCATTGCAGTCCGAATTTGTTCAAGCAGAGGAACGATTGAAAAGAATGAAGACGAGCGACGCTGATTATTCAACAGCACATTCAATCTACGAATCTGCCCGAAAGAAATTGGAGGTTGTTGGATTAATGGAAAGTGAAATTGAACAACTTGCCGATAAGCACACGCCTTACACAGTAATTTCGGTTCGCGCGCCGTTTGATGGGACTCTAATTAGCGGCGAAGTTCGACTTGGCGAATTCGTTGATGTCGGAAAAGAATTCTTTGTATTAGCAAACCTTCAAAACATTTGGATTCTTGCCGATGTTTTCGAGAATGATTTGCCACTTATTAAGGAAGGAATAACCGGTGCCATAACAATTAATGCTTTCCCGGATGAAATATATAAAGGAAAACTAATACGCATATACGATATCGTTGAACCGGCATCACGTACGGTTAAAGCACGGTTTGAGGTGGTTAATCACTCCAGCAAGTTTAAGCCGGAAATGTATGTGAACGTTTTGGTCGCAAGTAAACTTGGCGGTACCAATCCGAAAATTAAATCAACGGCATTAATGAAGGAAAAAGAAAGCAGCTATGTTTTTGTTGCCGTTAACGATACGACTTTTCAAAAACGAAATGTTGAACCCGGTAGAGAAACAAAAGATTATACGGAAATTATTAAAGGTTTGAATGCGGGTGAGAAAGTAGTAACGAAGGGCATGTTTTACTTAAAATCGGAATTAGCTAAAGATACATTTGCGGAGGATGAATAATGATTGGAAAAATAATTTCATTCTCAATGCGCCAGCGTGTGTTTATCATTCTTGGCGTTATTGCTTTGATTATAGTGGGAATAATTGCGGCAATAAAACTTCCGATTGACGCAGTGCCGGATATTACAACAAACCAGGTTCAAATTTTTACTAAAGCGCCCGCATTAGCTCCGCAAGAAATTGAAAGACTAATCTCATATCCAATCGAAGTGGCTATGAAGAACCTTCCAGATATAGAAGAAGTAAGGTCGGTTTCGAAATTCGGACTTTCGGTTGTAACTGTAATCTTCAAGGATAATGTTGACACTTATTTTGCGCGGCAAATTGTTTTCGAAAAATTACAGGAAGCAAAGGGAGATTTGCCGCCGGGGCTATCCGAGCCAGAGTTAGGTCCCGTTTCTACGGGACTTGGCGAGATTTATCAATATGAAGTTGTCGGCGATGGTTATTCGCCAATGGAATTACGGACAATTCAAGATTGGATTATAAAACGGCAGCTTGCCGGTACGCCGGGACTTGCCGAAGTCAACACGTTCGGCGGAGAGTTGAAGCAGTATCAAGTATTAATTGATCCGCAGAAAATTTTGAACTACAATATTTCTATCCGTGATGTAATTGAAGCCGTCTCCAACAATAACGCAAATGCGCCCGGAGCTTACATCGAGCATAAACAAGAACAATACGTTGTTGTTGGTGAAGGCATAGCAAAATCAATGAGCGATATTGAAAATATAATTGTTAAGTCAACAGACGGCACACCGGTGTTTATTAGAAATATTGCTGAAGTAAAAGAAGGTTCTGCAATCCGCCAGGGCGCCGTTACATTGAACGGCACATCGGAAATTGTCAGCGGTATTACAATGATGTTGAAAGGTGAAAATGCAAGAATAGTAACCGAAAGAGTTAAGGAGAGAGTTTCCGAAATCCAAAAAACTCTGCCGCCCGGCGTTCGCATTGTTCCTTTTTATGAAAGAACAGAACTGGTGGATAGAGCAATAAATACGGTGATAAAAAATCTTTCCGAGGGCGGATTATTCGTAATAATAATTCTGTTCCTTCTTTTAATGAATCTGCGCGGCGGATTTATTGTTGCGTCCGTAATTCCGCTTTCAATGTTGTTTGCGTTAATTATGATGAAGATGAACGGAATATCCGGCAACTTAATGTCGCTCGGCGCAATCGATTTTGGAATTATTGTTGACGGCGCAGTTGTGCTGATCGAAAATGCGATACGCAAACTTCACGAGCGGCAGCATTCAAACGTCACGTCGGAAAGCATTAATCAAACTTTGCTCGATTCATTTGTAGAGGTCGGAAGACCCATAGTATTCGGCGTTGCAATAATTATTATTGTGTATCTGCCGATTCTTTCGCTGGAAGGAATTGAAGGAAAGATGTTCAAACCGATGGCATATACTGTTGTGTATGCTTTGTTGGGGGCATTATTTTTAACCCTTACTTATGTTCCGGTTGTTAGTACGTTCTTCTTTAAAAAAGGGAAAGTCTCTGAAAGAGAAAGTCCTATAATTAAAATTGTAAAACCGGTATATCGTAAAACACTTCTTTACGCTCTGCGTAAAAAAAGATTAGTTGTTGGTTTCGCAATCATAATTTTCGGCTTTTCTGTTTTTCTATTTACACGGCTTGGCGGCGAGTTCATTCCCACGCTTGACGAAGGAGATATTTTAATCGAGCTTAGAAGATTACCGAGCATTTCTTTAACCGAATCAATTCATACAGCTCAAATGCTGGAAGCAGAATTGAAATCCATTCCCGAAGTAGTAAACGTTGTAAGTAGAACCGGGCGACCGGAAATTGCAACCGACCCGATGAGCATTTACCAGAGCGATGTTTACATCAAAATGAAACCACACGAAGAATGGAAAACGGCAAAAACAAAAGATGAAATGATTGCAAAGATGACGGATGTGATGGCAAGAATTCCCGGCATTGGCGGGGGTTTTTCGCAGCCGATTGAAATGCGCTTCAATGAATTGATTGCCGGGGTTCGTTCGGATATTGGAGTTAAAATTTTTGGTGAAGACCTCGACACTCTTGCGCGAATCGGGAATGATGTTGCGGAGTTGATGAAGCAAGTTAACGGTGCAGTAGATATCAGGATGCAGCAAGTCGAGGGCCTGCCTCAATTAAGAATTGTAATTGATCGTGAAAAGATTTCCCGCCTCGGCATCAATGTTTCTGATGCAAATGTATTGATTGAAACAGCGCTTGCCGGAACAAATGTAGGTAGAATATATGAAGGCGAAAAGCAATTTGACCTTGTAGTTAAAATGAATAAAGAAGCAAGAAATAATGTTGACGATATAAAAAATCTGCTTGTCCCGGCTTCCAATGGAACTATGATCCGGCTCGGAGATATTGCCGACTTTGTAATGATCGAAGGCCCGGCGGAAATATCTCACTCCGCCGGAAGAAGAATGCTCGTTACGGAATGCAACGTGCGCGAAAGAGATATTGAAAGCTTTGTGAAAGAACTTCAAGAAAAGATAAATGATAAAATTAAAATGCCGGCAGGCTATCAAATTAATTACGGCGGCGAATTCGAAAACCTTCAGCGGGCGAGCGATAGATTGGCGCTTGTTGTCCCCATTTCGCTTGGATTAATCTTCTTACTATTATTTGCCTCAGTAAATTCAATCAAACAAGCGCTTATAATTTTCACTGGAATTCCTTTTTCGGTTGTCGGCGGTGTTGTAGCGTTGTGGCTGCGGGATATGCCGTTCTCGATTTCCGCAGGAGTTGGATTTATTGCGCTCTTTGGTGTTGCAGTTTTGAATGGTGTTGTTATGCTTACTTATTATAACAAACTGATACAGGAAGGAATGAGCATTCGCGATGCAGTAATAAAAGGATCGGAAATTAGATTGCGACCGGTTATCACAACAGCTTTTGTTGCAAGTTTGGGATTTATCCCGATGGCAGTTTCAACATCCGCCGGCGCAGAAGTGCAAAGACCTCTGGCAACGGTTGTAATCGGCGGATTGATTACATCAACACTATTAACGCTAATTGTTCTGCCAACTGTTTATAGTTGGTTTATTAAAAAGAAATCAGAAGAAGAATTATAAACCGGAAAGGAGTATAAAATGAAAGAGATCAAAGCAATAATACAGCCGTTTATGTTAACAAGAGTAGTAACAGCCCTTCATAAAATTGAAGGGCTTCCGGGAATAACTATTTCCGATATCAAAGGATTCGGAAAAGGCGGTGGGAAAAAAGAGAACGGAAACGACGAAGAGATTTATGACTTTGTGCCAAAGAATAAGATAGAAATTGTTGTTCAAGATGAACTTGCCGAAACAGTTGTAAATTCGATTCAAGAGAATGCCCACACCGGCAATCCGGGCGATGGGAAAATATTTGTTACTGAGGTTATTAATATTGTAAAGATCCGGACAAATGAAAGAGGCGAAAGCACTATTTAAGGAGATTGTATGAAAAAGTATCAACTAAAAAATATTAACTGCGCTTCATGCGCAGCGAACATAACACTTTTCTTTTTTATGCGTCTGTATATTGGAATTAATAAATGAAATTAGCTAAGAAGGACTTACGCGATGAAGAACTTTTGCAGCTTTTGGATAGAGCGAAGCTAAATGATTCTAAAGCGATTGGAATAATTTGCTCACATTTATATTCAAAAATTTACCGTTTCATTTATTATCGCGTAAATGCTGTTGAAGACGCGGAAGACTTAACAAGCGAAGTATGCTTTAGAGTAATTAAATCTATCCAGAGTCAAAAAGGATCATTTTATGCCTGGATTTTTCGCATAGCTTCAAATCTTATTAACGATCACTATCGCCGGCGAAGTGTGCGGTCAAATGTCGAACCGGCAGGAGATTTAATTGAAGAAATGATTGATGAAGGAAATAAACAAAGCGAGTTACTTGAGCAAAAAGAGCTTAGGCAATCATTAAAAAAGCTAACTGAAGAACAGCAAGAGGTCATTGTCTTGAAATTCATTGAAGGATATGAAACGGATGAAATAGCAGATATGCTCGGGAAATCTTCCGGAGCCGTAAGGGCAATACAGTTTAGAGCTTTAACTGCATTGCGAAATAATTTTATTACGAAAGAAGTTTATACAAAAGGATAAAGAAAGTTAAATGGAACAGGACATTGAATTACTTTTAGATAATTGCATCAGCGAAATGCGGAACGGCAAAAGTATTGATAAATGTCTTGCAAAATATTCTCAATATGCCGGTCAATTACGTCCATTGCTACAACTGGTACAACAGCTCGAGACTTTACCGAAGCCGGAACCTTCATTAGAAGCAATATCGGCAGCGCTGATTGAAATAGGACGGGAAAGAGCAATCCAGCAAGGCGGGACAGCAGCGTTTTCTAAAATATCTAATGCAGCATTGAATCTGAAAAAAAGGTCATCTATCTTCAATAAAATTCGAAATCCCAAATTAGCGTGGGTATTCAGCATAGTTTTTTTATTTCTTGTTGTTCTTTTCAGCGCCGCAACAATTTCTGCAAACAGCGTCCCCGGCGATATCTTGTATCCTCTGAAGTTAGCAACGGAGAAAGTAAAATTCCTGCTCACATTTAATTCGGAGAAGAAAGCAGAACTCCGGCTGACCTTCTCCGACAAGCGTCTGCAAGAGATGATTGCTGTCTTCCAGCAGTCCGGTAAGCTTGATACAACCTTATTAAAGGAGATGCTTGATGAAGCAAAATTAGCTCTAGAGGAAAACAAAACACCAATTGATACAGCGTCTATCTTTGCAGCCAAACTAAGTCACGTTAATGCTTATCAAAAAGATGTGCTGGAAAAAATTCGTCCACAGGTTAATCCATCAAGCCGCCAAATTGTTGATGAGGCAATCAATATGTGCGATATGCGCGGTCGTTGGATGAGAGAAATGATGAATGAGAATGATGAGGTATATCCCGAAGGATCTGATTCGATGCATTCACCACAGCAAATGCCCCGTTCTAAACAAAAGTCAAATAGAAAGCAGTGGGGACCGGGATGCGATTGGGATAGATAAAGTTTTATTGAAAATAATGATTGCATAATACTTTAGTCCTCTGTGCGTCTATAGTAGTGTAAATAAAAATGTTTAATAACAAAAACAGGAGAAAAGTTATGTTTACCAAACACAAAAAACTTACTTTAGTTGTTCTGTTACTCGGAACAGTAGTGATGCTTTCCTTATTCTTAAGCCCGGCTAAAGCTCAAGGTATGCAGCACCGGATGAGCGGACACGGTGAATGGTGGTCTGATTCGAACATCCCCGCAAAGTATCAATTGTCATCTGAACAAATCGGCAAAATCAAAGAAATAACTTCTAAGTTCGATGATGAAATCATTCCTTTACAAAGAGACCTTCGCGCTCTGAGAACTGAATCAAGAGGTTACACTTCCCGCTCCGATGCGGAAATAGGAAAAATAAAATCTTACAGGGAAGATATTAATAATCTTGAAGGTAAGATTGAGGACCTGCGTCTTGAATCCAAAGCTGAAATCAATAAGGTTCTTACTGAAGAGCAGCAAGCATACTTTGGCGATAACTTTGGTTTTGGGAACTTTTCCGGCAATATGTGCAGCGAACATCATAGCGATATGAATTCTTGCGATGGTCATCACGGTCAAGGAATGTCTTCCGGGCATAAAGGACACGGCTGCCAGTAATATTAAAATTATAATGAGAGAATGGATGATGATAGTTCCATTCTCTCAAAAATATTCAGATCAAAATTCTTCTTTGCATTGGCAAATGGTAAAATGAATAAATAAAATATAGGAAATTAAGCGATGGAATCTTTTTTATATAGCATTAACTTAGCCATTCACAATTTGCTTCTCGTGGCTTGTGCAGCGGCTCCCTTTTATCAACTGCGAATGGTTTACAAGAGAGCAAAATTTGGTAAGAAGTTATATTATGAAATGGATGGTTTGATGGAAGAAATTTTAAGCCAGCAGCCGCGGCTTTGTTTCTGGTTCATCATCGGTCTCATTGTTACCGGCTTTGCATTCCCGTTGATTTATTATGGCTTTCACGGTGAATGGCAGCAGCGAACGTCATTGGTTTATTGGGCTATTTCTATAAAGACCTTCTTAGTTTTTCTGGGATTTGGAATTGTTAATTATGGAATGTTCGTAATTGATAAGCAGATACAAGGAATATTCAAAACATTCAAACCTAATGAGCAGCCGCCAGCCGATGTTTTGGATAAATTCTTTGCTCTTAGAACCAAAAGGAGAAAGTTTTGTACCGTTTGCATGGCATTTGCTATTGCTATTCTGGTTATAAGTCCAATTCTAAATTTTTACTAGTAAATGCGGAATAAGAAAAATCTCAAGGAGAGCCAATGAAAAAATTATCAAAGTTAATTTTGCCTACAATCTTTATAGTTGTAATAGCCATAATGTATTTCACATATTTTGCCAAAACGGATGAAGTAGGTTCGTTAGATAAATTCAGTCCGGGCAGTGAGATTAACCAGGAGATAAATCTTCTCGTTGTTAAATCCAAAGGATTTGAAAGAGATGCAAACGGCAGCATTACTTCTTTTTATGCAGCGGATAAGAACAATGTTGAAGTTCAGGTTACATCCCACGAACCTATATCGCCGGAAATTGCTAATGCAGAAGTTGTTGAGTTGCTTGGGCATATGCACGGGAATAGTCTTGTGGCAGCGAAAATTACAATTATCAAATGATAAAGTATTAGAAAAATTTATTAATTAATCTGAGAGACGTTTATGTTAGGTAATATTCTTTTGGTTGCAGCGTTACTGTTGGCTTTATATTCACTGTTAATGTATTACAGAGCTTACAAAGGATTCGCAACAATTGGTAAAGCCAGGATTGGTTATCATTTAACAACTATAGCAGTTTTAATTGCTTCGGTTTTATTGCTCCTCTTCATACTTAACCATCAATACCAATATAAATATATTTTTGAATACAGCAGCAGCGAGCTTTCTACAGGACTTTTAATCTCTTCATTTTTTGGCGGGCAGGAAGGTAGCTTTTTACTTTGGCTTTTATTTACTGTGCTGATTGGTTTGGTGGTTATGAACCAGGCTTCTAAAGAAAAAAATTTTGAAGCCCATGTAATGATGCCTTTTCTGCTTGTCGTAATCTTTCTGCTGGTTATGATAAATCCATTGTTAAAAAGTCCCTTTAACTATTTGTGGACGGAGCCCACTTTTGTTGATACAAAATTTATTAATCAGAATATCTTAGGATATTCCTTCATGCAAAATTTTATTTTTCAGGATAAAGACGCCGGCAAAACTTTTGTCAAAATAAGTGAAGAGCTGATTAATACAATCAAAGCAAATGGCTTATCAATAGATAATTTAATAGTTCAGGGGAAGGGTCTGAATCCATTGCTGCAAAACTTCTGGATGCAAATTCATCCGCCTTTTTTGTTTTTGGGATTCGCACTCGCCTCAACACAATTTGCTTTTGCATTAGCTGCATTAATTAAAAACGAATACAGGGTATGGATTAAATTAAATTTAGTATGGGCATTAGCTACGGCATTGGTTCTGGTTCTTGGAATTATGATTGGCGGCTACTGGGCTTATGGAGTTTTAGGATGGGGCGGCTACTGGGCTTGGGACCCGGTGGAAAATTCAAGTCTCATTCCGTGGATATTTTCAGTTGCCTTAATACATACTCTCATAGTTCAAAAATATACTCAAACAAAACATAAGCTGGGCAGCTTGACAAGAACAAATTTGATATTGTCGGTTTTCACTTTTGTGCTGGTCGTTTACAGCACTTTCCTTACGCGCAGCGGAATTCTTTCAGAAGCTTCTGTCCATTCTTTCAGCGACCCGGGTTCTTTTATTTATTCTGTGCTGATAATATTTCTGACAGGTTTCTCCCTATCAGTATTTGTTGGAATTTATAAGAGAAGAAAAACTTTAAATAACCGGCAGGAACTATCGCAAAATATTTTTTCTCGAGATATGGGATTGTTCTATGGTTCAATGCTGTTAGTTGGTTCTGGCATCGCAATTCTTGTCGGAACTTCTGCGCCAATATTCGGCAGTTCAGTTGACTTAAGTTTTTATAACCGGGTTAACTCGCTCCTTGCAATTTTTATGGTCCCTTTAATAGGAGTAACATTATACTTTTACTGGCAGAACACAGACGTTAAAGAGTTCATAAAAAATATAACAATTACCAGTGTGGCTGCTGTAATTGTTTCTGTCATCATTATATATTTAGCAGGCATTTCCGATATTCTTTACTCTCTTATTTTATTTGAATCAGTTTTTACGATAGTTGTAAACCTTGTGTTCATCTTCAAATTCAACAAGAGCTTAATCTTAATGGGCGGTCATATTGCACATATTGGTTTTGCACTTTTTCTTATCGGTGCAATTTTAAGCGGTCTGTTATCATTATCTGAAACTGTTGACCTACCGAAAAATAAAAGCCAAATAGTATTTAATAAAAAGCTAACCTATTTAGGAAACGAACCGGTAGATAACGGTAAAAAATATGCTTTCACTGTTAAAGTAGAAGATGGAAATAATATTTCCGTTTTGAAACCGGTTATGTATATATCTGAATATAATAACAGCTTAATGAGAGAGCCGGATATTTTAATTAGCGCTGCAAGAGATTTATATATTTCTCCTTTATCATTTACTGATGAAGGAGATGCCGGCGTTAAAGAAATTACTTTGAAAAAAGGTGAACCATATAAAGCGGGTAATTACGAAATTCTGTTTGAAAAATTTGACCTTCCAAAAGACGCTATGGAAAAAATGATGAACAAAGAACCTTTTGATATTCGAGCTAAGATGAAAGTTACTTCTAACGGCGCTTCAAAAAATTTTGATATTATTGTTAATGATTCATCGCAAAACAGTTTCGGGATAAAAGAGGAAGGCTTGAATTTTACGGCTGAAAGCTTTGATGTAAGCGGAACGATAAAATTTGACGTCACGAATTTAAACGATAAAGAAGTAGTTAAAGCCGAAACATTGTCAGTTGAATACAGAGAAAAACCATTAATAAATCTTGTTTGGGCAGGAGTGCTGCTAATGTCAATCGGATTTATTCTTATGATAATAAAAAGATTCCGGGAGATATCGAATTAACAAGTGAAATCAGCTAAGAAGAATAAAGACAGTGAACAAAATTGAAGGAGTTACAAAAATGTTGAATGAAGTGAATTCGCCGCAGGCGAACTGCTCTGCGGGGATGAATGGGAAAATAAAAATAACCACAATTTTAGGATGGCTTGCAGTCATTATCTTCGTTGTAATTTACGGCGTTGAACTTTTGCCTCATCAGGAAGGTCCGCCGGTAACTGTAAGATGGATTAGCGAAACATTTGGAAGGTCGGGTTTAATAGTTCTTAACATACTTATAGTTTTAGCGTTTTTGGCTCTGCTTCCCTATCGCCGTCCAACAAAACATATCTGGAAATCGCGCGGAACATTTGCCGCCTTCGTACTTGCTCTTATGACCGAAATGTTTGGCTGGCCACTTGTCATTTTTCTTCTATCGCCTCTTGTAAATATTCCGGAGATAGGAGAAGTATTTGAAGAAGGATTTAAAATCTTTGGTCTGAAGCCGGCTTTGGTTGGAACGGCAATTAGCTTTCTTGGGCTTGCTGTTATTGTAATCGGCTGGACGCAGATACATCGCGGAACAGGTTTGGTGAAAACGGGAATTTACCGGTTTATGCGGCATCCTCAATATACAGGCATTCTTCTGTTCACACTTGGCTGGCTTGTTCATTGGCCTTCGATTGTAACGCTGGCGTTGTGGCCTCTTCTAATTATTATGTATGTTTGGCTGGCAAAGCAGGAAGAGAAGCAAGCCATTGATGAATACGGAGATGATTATATCGCATATGCAAAACAAACAAAAAGATTTATTCCGTATGTCATTTGAAATATTTATTAAACAAAAAGGAGCATTAAAATGAAAACCATATTAGTAATATTTTCGCTGCTTGTTCTCGCGGCTAACTCAGCGATTGCTTATCCGCCTGCTGTAGGCATTTTGAGCAATGCTAAATCCTGTCTTAGCTGCCACGTCAGTAATGGTCCATGGACTGATGCTGAAAAAACAATAATTGATATTCTGGATAAAGAAACTATGAAGTCGCTGCGTCAGGCAGATGGAACATTTTTGCTGGAGGTAAAACGCGGGCAGCAAAAAACCGTTCTTACGGTGATCGGTCGTGCAAAAGATGACGACGCACCATCGCCGTACAGAAATGCTTGGACGTATGTTGACCCAACAAGAATTGGAACAAATTCGATTTCAAAATTTGCGCCCGGATGGGCAGTTAATCTCCAAATGTCATGTCGTGTGGTTGGTGATATAACAGCCGACTTTGAAGGATCGAAAATTACAGTTCTTCCAATGACTGTTCAGCCGCTTGATGATGCACAGAATTCTGATCTGCAGCTTCAAGTAATGTTAACAAAAGATGAATCCATCAAAGGTAAACCAAAAGAAGGAATGATAGGCAACTATTTTGAACGAACCGTAAGGATGAAAGTGATTGATTAGTTAAATCAATTCTTATCAAGAATGAAATTTGAAGGCGGGGAAACATAATTCAAAGTACATAATCCCGCTTTTATGGGTGGCGGCGGTTCGTTACCTGTACCAATGCACTACTGGTTTTATGGGTATGACGACAAATAAAACACTGGATTCAGAAGAACATAAAAGGTATAATAAATAATGGAGAACAAAAAAAATGCAGAGCAATAAATTTAAATTCACAAACGTTTCTATATTTTTTGTAAGCGTAGGGTTATTAACAATAGCTGTCCTTCTTAATTCCTGTATGATGATGGGTATGGGAACAATGGGGGGAATGGGCGGCGGTATGAACCACGGAAATAATCAATCAAACAGTATGAGCGATACAGCAATTGTTAGAAAAGGCGTCATAGACGTAAACAGCATTGATTTAAATAAAGATGGTTATGTTTATCAATGCACAATGGACTGGAATGTGATTTCAGACGAAAACGGCAAATGCCCACTCTGTAGGATGACATTAAAAAAAGTTGCGAACGAGGAAGCAGTCAAAAATTTAAAAGAGCATAACTTTGAAGTAAAAGAATAGTTATCTGGCAGCATCAAGGACTTAAAGCCCTGAGCTGCAAAAATTTTTCAAAATATTTTATCATAGCAGGAGATAATTATGAACAAAATAAATAACGTAAATATCGAAGGCGTAAAATCATTCGAAGAACAAATTAAAAATGATTTATCGGCAGCAAGAAAAACCCAAGGTGTTGAGGGTGAATGGATACTTGAGGAAGGCAATACGCAGTTCGTATCCAAAATAAAATTTGAAAATGGAGAAACTGAGTTCAAGGTTGACAATCCGACATTTATGGGCGGAAGCGGTTCGCTGCCGGGACCAATGCACTACTGTTTTTACGGATTAGCATCTTGCTATACCGGAACATTCGCAACTATGGCGGCGATGCTCGGCATCAAATTAAAAAAATTAACTACAAAGGTGGAAGCCGATGTTAATTTTTCAAAAGTATTTGGCATAAGCGATGCGCCGATAATGGAAGAAGTAAGGGTGAAGCTAACAGTAGTCAGCGATGAGCCGGAAGAAAAAATAAAACAAGCCGAAGAGTTGGCATTGCAGCGATGCCCGGTGGTTTTTACACTTAAAAATCCGGTTAAGCTTGTTCCGTCTATAGAAATAATTAATGGATAATTATATTATACAATTCCGCTGCAGAAATTAACCAGGACAGGAATAATCATTCCCATATAGGATTTTTTATAATTAGTTATTTGTTTGTTCAATGGTTTTAATGTGATTGTTAAAACACTAAAGCGAATTATTCTTGAACAGTAATCAAATATTTAATATACTATACCCCCGTATAGTATCATTTATTTGAGTGAGAATTATGCGTCACAAATTAAAAAAAGAAGATATAAATAAAAGATTGAATAAGGCAGTCGGACAGATTAACGGAATAAAAAAAATGATTGAGGATGAGCGTGATTGTCCGGATATCTTAATTCAAATTGCAGCCGTTCGCTCTGCATTGGCAACGCTTGGCTTGATGATAACAGAAGACCACATTGAGCATTGTGTAACCGAATCTTTTCAAACAGGGAAAGGTGAGGAATCTATAGCAGAACTAAGTAAAGCGCTGAAACAGATGTTAAAATAAAAATCGTTTTAAGATATTGAAATGAGCGATGTAAAAAAATACAAAACTGATTTGATAAGAATAGCATCAATGGCTGCTGCTCTCTTATTAAGCTGGCTGGGAGTATGGAATGTAATTACTTCATTTGATTTCATCGCCCTTGCCGCAACTTTAATCGGCGGTTATCCAATGTATGAAGAAGCTTTCGAAGCAATCCGAAAACGGAAAATGACAATGGAGCTTTCAATGTCTATTGCTGTGATTGCAACTTTATTAATTGGAAGCTTCTTTACCGGATTAGTCATTACATTTTTTGTTTTAATAGCCGAACTGCTCGAAGACCTTACTGTTGACAGAGGCAGAAAGGTTATTGAAAAGTTGATTCAACTGCTGCCGGATAAAATATCCGTTAGAAGAAATGATGTTGAAATTGAAATTGAATTAAACAACGTGAAGCTTAATGATATTGTTATTGTTAAACCGGGCTCAAGAATTCCCGTTGACGGCGAAGTAATAAAAGGAAACTCCTACGTTGACCAGTCTTCGATAAGCGGTGAATCTTTACCAATTGAAAAGATGGAAGGTTTTAGTGTTTATGCAGGAACTATAAACCAAACAGGCATATTAGAAGTTAAGCCCACAAAAATTGGAAAAGACACAACATTCGGAAAGATAATTGAAATAATTGAGAAGGCGGAAAAGTCGAAAGCGCCTATTCAGAAAACTGCAGATAAACTTGCCGCCCGGCTTGTTTATTTTGCTTTTGCCGGAGCCGCGATAACATTTTTGTTCACACGCGATATTCAATCTACAATTTCGGCGTTAATTGTAGCCGGGGCTTGCGGTGTCGCTGCAGGAACTCCTTTGGCAATTCTTGCAGGCATCGGCAGAACAGCCAAAGAAGGAATAATAGTTAAAGGCGGAATTTATCTTGAGCAGCTTGGTAAAGTTGATACAATTGTGCTGGATAAAACCGGAACTTTAACATTAGGAATTCCAAAGGTAGTTCATATTTCGGGTTTCAATGGATATAAAGAGAAAGATATTTTAACTGCTGCCGCAACTGCTGAGCAGCATTCAGAGCATCCCCTGGCTGATGCAATTTTAAATAAAGCAAGAGAGATTGGCGTAACAGCAAATGAATATCAAGATATAAAATATTTTCCGGGAAAAGGAATAATCTGTTCAGAAAATGGCAGCAAAATTCTTGTTGACAATTCTTTATTCTTAAAAGAAAATTTAGTGGAAATAAATTCTGATGTAACTAATTATTTAGAAGAAAAGAATGAAAGCGGTGAAACTGATGTGCTTGTAGCCAGTAACAGAGTGGTTTTAGGCGCTGTAAGTGTCGCTGATGTTCTGCGGGAAGAAGCAATGCAGGCAGTTGAAGAATTAAAAAATTTTGGAAACAAAGTAATCCTTTTAACAGGTGATTCTTTAAGCATAGCCAATAAGATTGGAGAAAAACTAAAAGTTGATGAAGTGTACGGCGAAATGCTTCCGCAGCAAAAGCTCGAAAAAATTCAGCGGTTAAATAACAGTGGAAAAATAGTAGCAATGGTTGGCGATGGCGTAAACGATGCGCCGGCGTTGATTGAAGCCAATGTAGGAATCGCTATGGGCACAGCGACTGCCGTAGCTCTTGAGAGTGCAGATATAGCCCTTGCAAATAATAATCTCAACAAAATTGTGGAAGCAATTAAAATTAGCAGACAATGTTTGAATGTTATATCCTTCAATTTCTGGGGAACTGTTGCCGTAGATACAGCAGGTATAGCGCTTGCATTTATGGGATTTTTAACACCGCTATTAGCGGCATTAATTCACGTTATTTCCGAATTAGTTTTCATTCTGAATTCGGCAAGATTGTTTAGTAAACGATAATAAATAGAAAAAACTTCATGAAAAAATATCAGCTTAAAAATATTGATTGCGCTTCGTGCGCGGCAAAGATAGAAGAAGGCGTTGCAAAGCTTGAGCAGGTTAAGTTTGTCTCCGTGAATTTTGCAAACTCAACTCTGCAGATTGATACGCCGGACATTGAAGAAGTGAAACAAAAAATAAAAGAGATTGAACCGGAAGTAATTGTGGAAGAGATGCAAAACGAGAAACCGGTAGAATCAAAAAATATTCTGAAGGAAAATAAAGACGAATTAATAAGAATATTTCTAACTGTTCTGTTGCTGGCTGTTGGGCTAATCTTTGAGAAGCTGATTCATAATACTCCTTACCATATTGCAGAATATTTAGTTTTTCTTCCAGCATATTTAATCAGCGGCTGGGGCGTATTAAGAGGCGCCTTTAGAAGTATTACTAAAGGAAAAGTATTTAACGAGCATTTCCTAATGACGATTGCAACAGCCGGTGCGATTGCAATTGATGCAATGCCGGAAGCGGTAACTGTTATGTTGTTTTATGTTGTTGGAGAATTGTTTCAGGATATTGCGGTCAATCGCTCACGCAAATCAGTTAAGTCATTATTAGAAATCAGACCGGATTATGCGAACTTGAAAATCAACGGCGATGTTAAAAGAATTTCACCAACAGAAGTTCATCCCGGGCAAATAATTGTTGTGAAGCCAGGAGAAAAAATTCCTTTGGATGGAATAATTAAAGAAGGAAATTCTTTTGTTGATACTTCAGCACTCACCGGTGAATCGGTTCCAAGAGCGGTAAAAGAAAGCGAAACAGTTTTAGCCGGTATGATTAATAAGAGCGGGATGCTGACAATTGAAGTAACGAAAGAATTTGGTGAATCATCCATTTCAAAGATTTTAGAATTAGTAGAAAATGCAAGCGGCAAAAAAGCAGAGACGGAAAAATTCATAACAACATTTGCACGATACTACACTCCGGTTGTTGTAATTGGTGCTTTGCTTCTTGCAGTTATTCCACCGTTGTTTTTGGCTGGACAAACTTTTACCGACCTGCCTACCGGACAGGTAGGCTGGATTTACAGAGCGTTGGTTGTTCTTGTAATTTCTTGTCCTTGTGCTTTGGTAATCAGCATTCCGCTTGGATACTTTGGTGGAATCGGAGGAGCTTCACGAAGAGGAATTTTAGTAAAAGGTTCAAACTATCTTGATGCGCTTACAAAAATAAAAACTGTTGTGTTTGATAAAACCGGAACCTTAACTAAAGGCGAATTCAAAGTTACAGAAATAGTCCCGATAAATCGGGACGGATATAAAGAAGAAGATATTCTTAAATATGCTGCTTATGCTGAAGCAAACTCAAATCATCCAATTGCCAAATCAATTCTGGATGCTTATAAAAATAAAATTCAATCCCGATTTAATAGGGATGAGATTTTAGAAGTGAAAGAAATTTCTGGTCAGGGCATTCATGCAAAAGTAAATTCCGATGAAATTATGGTTGGAAACGATAAGCTGCTTCATCTTGAAAATATTGAACACGACAAATGCGATGTTGAAGGAACAGTTGTTCACATTGCTATAAATAAAAAATATGCGGGCTACATTGTAATATCCGATTCACTAAAAGAAGAAGCCGCCGAAACCATTACAGAGCTTCACAAACTAAAAGTAAATACCGTTATGCTTACCGGCGATAACAAAAGCGCCGCTGAAGCCTATGCAAAGAAACTTGGTATAAAAGAATTTTACTCTGAATTGTTGCCGGAAAACAAGGTTGAGCATATCGAAAAATTATTAAGTACTATGCACGATGGGAAAGTTGCATTTGTTGGAGATGGTATTAACGATGCGCCGGTAATTGCCCGCGCAGATGTTGGAATAGCGATGGGCGCACTTGGTTCTGATGCAGCAGTTGAAACAGCAGACATTGTACTGATGACGGATTCGCCAATGCAGGTTGTAAAATCAATCGAAGTTGCAAGACGAACAAGAAAAATTGTTTGGCAGAACATCGGCTTTGCAATGGGAGTAAAATTATTCTTTATACTACTCGGCGCTTTTGGAGTTGCCACAATGTGGGAAGCTGTCTTCGGAGATATGGGTGTGGCTATAATTGCAATATTGAATGCGATGAGGGTGATGAAATAATTTCATAAGCCGAAATCAGGTGCAGTTTTTCTTGAATTCTTTTTAGAAGAGGGAATTTATTTCTATAACAATTATATTCCAGCCCTAACGCCAACAGAAAAAGTGTATGCCGGAGAAAAATTGCTTAAGCCAGACGCGCCGCTTCCGGTTAGATATAAATCATTTTCGATTTTGTAATTTAGTCCTAGAGCAATTTGCTGCAGCGGCTGATAAGCGCTGGCTCAAGCAATCTTACCGAGGTTAGAATAAGATGAATGGACTCATTAATTTTCGGCTAAGTTAGTCATTAAGGATTTTAATGTATTAAATAATAAGACTGCATTTTTATATAATTCATTATTAGGTTTAACCGCTTTAAGCATGATGCTCATATCCATAGTTGAAATAATTGTTTTACCGTTATGTTCGTAAATTGCTATTTTGCAAGGCATAAAGATTGAAAAATTAGGATAATCCGTAAGCATAAGCGAAGCGGTTTTTGCCTGGCAAATTTCGTAAATGTAAACTTTCCTTTTTATTGGAAAACCTTTGCTCTCGACAATTTCATGATAGTTATAAGTTTTAAGTAATGCAAACTTATAATTGTCGCATTGCGTTTGAACTTTATCGGCAACCCTATCTATGGATTGATTTGAAATTATTTTGTATGTAAACATATCAATCATTTTTTGAGAGGGGAACAAAGTCGTAATTAAATATTTAAGCATATCTTCTCCTCTTTAAAATGTAATTACTTTATCAGAGTCGATTGTCCATTGAGTTAGCTCTGCCATGGTGCTGATTTGTGCGCCTTCAATTAGCGGAAGATTTTTTATTCCTCTTGCATCAGCACAAGTGCCGCATATTTTTACTTGCCCGCCTTTGTTCAATACCGATTTAAGCATACGCTCAATGCTATAATAACCGGAAGCTGTATTCTGGTTTGGCAAGGCACATGTAGCTGCATCAGCCATAAGAAAAATTCTTACTTCGTTTTCCGGGAAGTCCTTTTGAATAGTCATAGCAAGGCGAAGTGCGTTGTATGCTTTTTCGGTTCCGTAAGGTGCATCATTGATGATGATAAGATATTTCATGAATGTTCTCCAATTTAATTATTAGTTTGTTTATATAGTTATAATAATTTGTTAAAATAAAATTAGAAGTATGGATGCATGGCTGAGCATGATTGCATGCTGCCATGAATCATCTTTTTACTCCCACAATTCCGTAATGATAAGGCGGCAATTGAATTACTTCACTGCCAAGTTTGAAGCCAGATTGCTTCAGCCATTCGATACATTGTTCCGGCTTCGGTCTAATATCAAGAGAAGGTCCGCGAGGAGTTGCGTCAGAATAAATCCAATGAATGATACCGGCTTTGCCGTTATGTTTTAAGATGCGATAAGCTTCCTTCAATAACGATACGGGATTTTCTGCATGAAGAATGTTAAAGAGTATTGCGTAATCAACCGATTCATCTCTAAGCTTTGTTCCTTCTTTTACAAAGTCAGCTTGATGAACTTTGACATTAGAAATTTTTTCTTTACTTAGCTTTTCTTTAAGAATAGAAATCATTTCCGGCTCTATATCAAAGGCATGCAAATTTCCTTTTATAATTTTTGCTGCTGGAATTGTAAAAGTTCCATAGCCGGAGCCAAATTCTGCTGCGTCATTAATTTTATTATCTAATTGAAGCTGCGAAAAAATGTACTGTGGATTGAAAAAAGTTTCCCAGTAGGTTTCTTCCGGCATTCCGCTGTCTCTTATCTTCATGTCAAATTATTCATTCGATATTTCTAAAGACGGAACTAACTTAACCGGATTCTTTAGAGTAAATACCACCGGGCACCGCTGCAAAGCCAGCTCTTCAGCTTGTTTTATTTTTTCTATTGGATCATCGCTTACTACGGTTAGTTTAACACGAACCTCTTCCATAATTGGCTCTTCACTAATGCCGAATACTTTTGAAAAATTCAGATCGGCTTCAACCTTTGTGGTTAGCTTTTTTAATTTTATACCGAGCATAGCAGCCATAGTTGCAAATGTTCCGGTATAGCATGAAGCTAATCCGTAAAAGCAGTAGTGCATTGGTCCCGGATAAGATCCGCTTCCGCCCATAAATGTCGGGTTGTCAACAATGAATTCTGTTTCTCCATTTTCAAATTTTATTTTTGAAACAAATTGCGCGCTGCCTTCTTGAAGAATCCACTCGCCCTCGATTCCTTGAGTTCTTCTTGCCTCAGAAGGATTGTTTTTAAGTTGTGTTTCGAATGCTTGAACGCCTTCTATATTTACGTTATTAATTTTGTTCATACTTATATCTCCTTAATTATTATTGTTTAATTGCTGACCTGTCTCGCCCTTGGCGAGCTAAGGCGGATAATACTGATTGATATGCAAAAGTATGCGTGTCAAACCAACTATCATACTCCGAAGCAAATTCATTGAAAGCAGCAGTCTTCATAAACTTAAAGGTATTCTTAAAATTTTAGCGCCTAATTCTATCATAGTTTTGTAAAATGATTTTCTCAAACCATAAGGTGAAAGCCACCACTTTTCGAAAAGGACTTTGCCCCAGTGCCAAATTTTACCAAGACGTTTTAACTTAACATCCGGATGAGGTAAAGCGTAAAAATCGCCATAAGCAAAACCGGCTAAATCTTCGCCCACTTCGAGCATACAAAAACCATCGCCGCAGAAATTTTCCTTTGTTTCTCTACCAATAATTTTTGAAGAAATGATTTCAGCGACAGTTAATGCTTGAGAATGTGCAAACACACCGGCTTTCGGAAGCTTCATTGGTTTGTCGGGATGCCATCTGCCGGGAATTGCAATTGAAGTAACGTCTCCAATTGCATATATGTCCACAAACTTTGTTTGAAGCGTATCTTTATCAACAGATAACCAACCTGTCTGTCCGGCTTGCCTGCCGTTAGGCATGGCAGGTAAGACTGATTCATCAACAAGCCCCGATTTAGTAATTACTTCCGGCGCTTTATGCGATGGAATTAAAACCAATAAATCATAGTTAATTGAATTACCTGAAGCGAATTCAATTTTTCTTTCATTGTAATCAATAGAAGTCAATTGATTCTGCGGATGGAAACCAATTCCTTTAGAGAGTAAAATTTCTTTAACAGAATTTCCAAGTTCGGGACCGGCAACGGGCAGCGGCTGCGGTTCAGGCGTGTAAAGATTTATTGTTACTGTTTTTTTTAATTTACGCTTGTTTAGAAAATCAGCTATCAGCATCGCGCCTTCATAAGGAGCTCCCGGACATTTGTACGGAAGTGAAGAAACAACAAGTGAAACATTTCCGCCTTCAAAATTTTTCAGTGCATCTTTTAATTTTTCAGCGCCTTCCATTGTAAAAAAATTATGGATGCCGAATTGCTGTTTATCGAAATGCGTTTTATCCAGTTCGGCGCCAAGAGCAATAACCAGGTAATCGAAATCAATTTTATTGCTTTCAGTAACAACAATTTTATTTGCCGCATTAATTTCAGTTACTTTTTCATATAAAATATTTACCCGTTTATTAACAAGTTCGCTCACTTGCGAAGTAATCTGCTGAGGCTTTCTTTTATTTACCATTAACCATAAATAAGATGCTGGAAAGGAATGCAGTTTATTTTTTTCAATCAAGACAAGTTCTATTTCCTGCGGAAGTAATTTTGCAAGATGATTTGCAATTACTATACCTCCTATTCCTCCGCCAAGAATAACTATCTTTTTGTTTTGCATGGTCTTTATCCTTAGGTATGGTTAATGAGTTGAACTGAATCTCTTAACATCAAAATATAATCGCAAACTTTTGGATTGGCTAAGCTGTAGACAATGCCATTTCCTTTTTGTTTGCGTTTAACGAGAGACTTATTATAGAGTAATTCCAATTTCTTTGTCACTTCTTCTTCATTTAAATTTAAAAGATTGGCGATTGAGTCCGCCGTAACTTCATTTTCATAAATTGAACATAATATTTGTATATTTTCAGAATCGGAAAAAAGCCCGGCAATTAATTCATTTGATTTGGAACTCATAATAAATATCCTAAGTTAATGATTAATTAGTTTCAATTTTTAATCCGGCAAAGCGCCATGAATTTACATCTTCTTGTAGGATTGTTGTTTTAAATCCTTTTCCGGTTAAAATTTTTGCCGCTTCCGGAGCCATAACACAATATTTACCACGGCAGTAAGCAATAATCTCTTTACCGGCTGGCAAGTTTTTTATTTTACTTTTTAGCTCGGACATTGGTACAGAGACTGCGCCGGGCAAATGACCATTGATGTATTCTTCTTTCGGTCTTACGTCAATTATAGTAATATCACTTTTTTTAATTTTTGACTGCAATTCTTTTAAAGATATAGGTTCCAACACACTTCTTTCTTCAAGGAATGATTTGACAGCTTCTCTTAATTCGGCGGTGCTTTTTTCTGCGAGAGTTTGCAAGCTCTTCCAGTATTTTATTACTTCATCAGACGCAAGGAAATAGATTACACGAATACCTTCTTTTCTGCTTTGGACAATCTTTACATTCTTTAGGATTTGCAGATGTCGCGATGTGTTTGCAAAATTCATATTTGTCTCTTTAGTTAAAGAGTCAACATCTTTTTCGCCTTGTGAAAGAAGGTCTAATATTTCAAGTCGTTTTGGACTTGCGAAAGCAGTGGCTATGTTTGCCAGTTGCTGGAATGTAATATCCTTAAATTCTCTTCCGGTCATAAAGATTAACTAAATGTATTATTCAATTGAACAATTGAATAATACAAACATCACAATTTAATATCAAGTAAAAAATATAAAAGTTGAAAATTAATCTAAGCATGCCTATATTTTATCGGACAAATTAGTCTGTTTATATTAAAATTATATATTGTAAGAGGAATTACAATGAAACACATTTCTATAATTCTAATGATACTTATTATCCCTATCTCTACTTTTGCGAAAGAAGATAACTGTATTAGTTGTCATAAAAAAATTACGCCAAATATCGTAACTGA
>JAMCWE010000196.1 GCA_023475265.1 Bacteroidota bacterium | reverse complement strand
AATTTTTCTTGATGAAGTAGGTGAGCTTCCTAAAGAATTGCAGGGAAAATTATTAAGAACAATTCAGTACAACGAGATTTACAGGATAGGAAGTGCAAAGGCAATTAAACTTGATATCAGAATTATTGCAGCTACAAATCGAAACTTGATTGAAGCAGTTAACAATAAAGAATTTAGAGCTGATCTTTATTACCGCTTGAACAGAGGTTTAATTCAACTGCCACCGCTGCGCGAAAGAGGTGAAGACGTTGGGTTACTTGCCGGGCATTTTTTAAGAATCAGTAATGTTACTTATAATAAAAACATTTCAGGATTTACAACCAGAGTTTTAGATTCATTAGGCAATTATGATTTCCCAGGGAATGTACGAGAATTAGAAAATATAATTTTTAATTTAGTCGCGAAGACAAAAGATTACGAAGTAGTTTCAGATATAAATCTTCCTGTAAAATCTATTAAGCCAAAAACCGAAAAACTAAAATTATTAACTATTGAAGAGGCCATTGAAGAACATATCCAATCAATCCTAAATTATACTTCCGGCAGTGTGCAAAAAACTGCAACCATACTTGGCATAAGTGAAAGAACGTTACAAAGAAGACTAAAAGAAATAAGAGATAAAATAAAATTAAACGACAAACGTCAGATTTGACGTCAATTTTGTCGTTAAAGTAATTTCTTAAGTCCATTTCACTCATTAATTCATTTCATTTTTTTTCAAAATCTACTAACATTTTTTGCTATGAAAAGGCATAGGAATTGACGTATTTGACAATCGATCTTATTAACTAATTTATTGAATTAAAATGAGTAACGTACAATCAATGTTAACAATAGGGGCAATGATTTTGCTGGCAATTGTTTCTCTGCGATTTAATTCTGCGGCAACATCAGCTTCAAACGGAGAGACGAAGAACAAAGTATATTTAACAGCATTTTCTTTAGCCGATAACTTAATTGAAGAAATAAAAGGAAAAAGTTTTGATCAAACAACAATTAATTTTCCAACAACAAATCCTGCAAGTCTAACTCCGCCTTCTGCTTTAGGTCCAGATTATTTAGGTACTGATTCTGCTGAAGTCTATCCAAAATTTAATGATGTTGATGATTATAATGGATTTAAGGATACTGTTACAGCTCCATATTTTGAAACATATTATATCAGCTGTTCTGTTCAATATGTTAGTTCAGATAATCCCGATGCAGCAAGCTCAACACAAACATTTTATAAAAAGGCAACCATTACAGTTTCAAGTCCGTATCTAGATAATAGTGTTTCACTTTCATCAATTTTTACGCTTAAATAATGAATACAATTCTCGATTTACTTGGAGCCGTAATAATCGGCGGTTTAGTCTTCCTAATGATTTCAAATTTGAATACATATTCATCATCAACAAAGTTCAGTTCTGATTCCGAATTGCGTCTTCAACAGAATGCAAAAACCTTAGCGGAAATTTTAGAAAATGATTTGAGAAAAATTGGTTATAAGAATTCCGGCACATCTATTTTAACGGCCACACCTAAAAAAATTTCTTTTTTATCAGATATTGATTCAACAGGAATAGTTGACAATGTAACATTAACAGTCAGTGATTCTACAAAGCTTCCGAACACACCAAATCCACATGATATAATTTATTACCGGATAGTCAATAACGATACATTAAATGGCTCGTCATATGGATTAACATCATTAAAATTCAGTTATCAAAATATTTATGGATACCCAACGACTAATATTGACAGTATAAAATATGTTAAAGCTGAAATTTGGCTTCAGTCGCCGGAGAAAATAGATTCAACTTACGCTAAAACATATTGGGAAGTAACCATAAATCCAAGGAATATATAATATGGGTAAAGGAGTATTAATAGTCGTTCTGGGGATGTCAATTATCATTTCGCTCTTAATTGTAAGTTTGAATGCAAATAACACACAAGGTTCTAAAGCAACCGTTGATTACTTTAATAAAACGCAGGCAAGATTAATTTCAAATTCAGGAATCGAAGTTTATTTGGAAAAACTTAGAAGAGATAAAACGTTAACAGGAAGTTTTTTGGGAAACAGCCTTATGAACGGAACATACGACATATATATTTCCGGACCGGACACTGCGCTTACAATTAGATCAATTGGTTATTTCGGCGGTGATTCACATACAACTGTTATTACTGCTCGAAGATATCCAATTTCATTACCAAATATAAATTCTGCCCTATATATTTCCGCCAGTAATCTTAATATAAAATTATCGGGCAATATAGATATAAATGGCAACGATCATAATATGGATGGAACTGCAGGCCCAAATCCACCACTGCCCGGTATAGGTGTTCCAAATGCATCTGATAGTACATTCGTTACCGATGATCTTAAACCTAATATAAATAATGCGATTCAAGGAAAAGGCGGCGCGCCAAGTATAAGTACTGTTGCAGACACTACTAACTGGGAAAATATAACTCAAAATTGTATTTTTGCTGCCGATACTACAGTTACATCGGGAACTTATTCTAGCGGTACTTTCGGCACTATAGGCACTCCTATAATAACTTATGTAAATGGAGATGTTCAGCTTAGCGGAACCGCAAGCGGTTATGGAATTATGGTAGTAAACGGAGACTTAACCATGAGCGGTAACTTTACATTTTACGGAATCATTATTGCATACGGGCAATCTCTGATCACCACAAATACAGTCGGCAGTGCAGGAGTTTATGGCGGATCAATTTTTGTTGGACAGAGTATAAATTTTAAAGCCTCAGGCAGCGCACTCTTTTATTACAGCAGTCAAGCAATTAATAACGCAAAGACAAATTTAAAATCCTCCAGATTTAAAGTCTTAAGCTGGTGGGAATAATAACATAACGATTGGATAACTATGAATCAGAAACGACTGTTTTTCAGTGATGGTAACGTTGAGCCGTTGTCATTAAATGACAACACATGGAACGATGATAAGTTTTTTGTTAGGATTAAGGAAGAAAAAAAATTTTCCGGTGCAAAACTTTTTTTGTTTGTAATTACAGCTTCGGTTTTAGTATCACTTTTTTCCGTATTAATAAAATTTTTCCACTCGTAGTACTAAATACAAGTTTTGAATTGCTGAATTGAACGCTAAAAATCAAGCGCATCATTTCTAATTAATAACAAGATAGCAGATTGAGGAACGATTAAAAATTTTTCTTTTTCAAACTCAATTTCGTAAGCTTCTTTTCGTAAGAAAATTGCAAGATCGCCTTCTTTTGCTTGGAGCGGAATATATTTAACAGGTTCTTTCGATTCTTTCCATGGTTCTTCATCTCCCTGCGCAGCAGTTGGATATCCCGGACCAACTTTAATAATATAACCGCTTTGAACTTTCTCTTTTTCAGAAACACCCGGCGGAAGATAAAGTCCGCTAGCAGTTTTCGATGCATCCTCTTCAGGCCGAACTAAAACTCTGTCACCTACTACAATAAATTTTTGTATATTTTTCAATTTAAGTTCCATCATCTTTGAAATTATTTCAATTTATGATTACTAAAACAAATATAGAAAACTTAATAAACTTTTTATAGTCGAATAATTGTTCCGCATCTTACTAGGGCCATACAATTTCAATTTACCTTTTATTATAATTAAATTTCAATTCAAATTATTTACTAACAATCATCGAGATAAAATGAGCAAATTTTGGGACGAAAGGTATTCTCAAGAAGAATACGTATATGGAATTCAGCCGAATGCATTTTTTAAGGAACAGTTAGATAAACTGAACCCGGGAAAAATTTTAATGTTTGGCGAAGGTGAAGGAAGAAATGCTGTATATGCAGCTAAAAATGGATGGAAAGTTGACGCAGTTGATTTCAGTGAGGAAGGAAAGAAGAAAGCACTACGCTTAGCTGAAAGGAATCACGTTTCAATTAATTATTCGGTCAAGTCTTTTGAAGAATTTATTCCTGAAAAAGATTTTTATGATGCTGTGGGGATAATTTTTATTCATTTGGATTTTAACTTGAGTCAGCTTGTCCATTCACGCGCGATTGATGCATTAAAACCTGGCGGAAAAATAATTTTGGAAGTATTTGAAAAAGACCAGCTAGGTAAAGCATCCGGAGGCCCTCAAGAAATTTCCAAACTTTATAGACTTGAAAATATTAGAACAAATTTTGCAGCCCTACATTCAGAAATATTTCAAAAGGAAACCGAGCTACTATCAGAAGGTGAATTTCATTCAGGTGAAGGAGTTGTTATCAAATTTGTGGGAATTAAGTAAGGTGAAAATACTTCCTTTTGTAAATAATTAAAAAAAATTTATGAAGAAAGTTTTGTTCATAACATATTATTGGCCGCCTTCAGGAAAAGCTTCGCTTCACTGGCCGTTAAAGATGATTAAATATCTTCCGCAATTCGGCTGGCAGCCGGTTGTTTTAACTGTTGATGAAGATACTTTTTCTTCGAAAGATGAAAGTCTGCTCAATCAAATAGATCCAAATTTAAAAGTATATAAAAGCAAAACTTTTGAGCCTTTTAATTTATACAAAAAATTTATCGGCAAGAAAAAAGATGAACAGCTTATCGCATCGGAAACAATATCAACCACAAATAAAAGTTTG
Organism: Bacteroidota bacterium; assembly: GCA_023475265.1. Lineage (GTDB taxonomy): Bacteria > Bacteroidota > Ignavibacteria > Ignavibacteriales > Ignavibacteriaceae > FEN-1297. The sequence goes on along the minus strand of JAMCWE010000196.1, from coordinate 4,907 downwards.
ACTCACAGAATTTCAATTTGGATAAGAATGAATTTGTTTATACCGGATGCACGCATCGGCTGGTATTTTTCTGGTGTAAAAACGGGAAGGGAAATTTTAGGAAAAGAAAAAATCGATGCTATAGTGACGATTGGTCCGCCGCATTCGGTTCATCTAATCGGATTAACACTTGCAAAAAAAAATCACAAATCTTTTTTCCCGGTTTTTATTGACCCTTGGGTGGATATTGTATATTACAGAAATTTTAAGCGAAGTAAAATCACTTTGGCAATTGATAACTATCTTGAGAAAAAAGTTATTGAAAAATCCACAGCTTCAATTTTTGTTACCGAAACGATGAAGAGTGATTACGTCAAAAGGTATCCCGCAGCAGAAAAGAAATCTTTTGTTTTGTACTGGGGCTATAATGAAGAAGATTTTGAAAATTTGGAGACAACACAGAAACAAAATGAGGAAACAATTCTACATGCAGGAAATATTTTTGATTTTCAAAACATTCCGGCATTCTGGAAAAGAATAAGAACTGAAATTGATCATGGAAGAAAATTAAAACTCAAATTTATAGGAACTGTAAGTCCTGTTATAAAGCAATCAATAAAGGAAGCCGGATTATCAGATTACACTGAATACGTAAGCTTGCTTCCATACAGACAAATGCTGCAAGAACTGATGAAAGCATCCTATCTGCTCGTATGCGCGACGGAGCCAAGACATGTCCCGGGAAAACTATTTGAATATCTCAGAACCGGCAAACCGATAATAGCATTTGGCAACAACAACAAAGAAGTAAAAAAGATTTTGGAAGAAACAAATGCCGGAATGATGTTTGGGTATGATGAGGATGGGGGAAAGATTTTTGAAAGTTCTATTCAATTTTTTACTGATTTGAAAAAAGTAAAACATTTCGATAGAAAAAACATTACTAAATCTTTGTCTAAGATTTTAAGTTTCAAATATTAAAATATAAAGCGAAATTGCTTGAAATGATTTCAATTCAATTTCGCAAATTATTTACTGAATACTATAGCTTCTTGCAAAAGAGATATGTAATTGGTCTGTGCCATAACTTCCAGAATAATAAATTCTATATTCATTACCAATTTTTACTAAACATGGATAATCTATAGTTGACCCTTGAATATTTGTATTGGCAACAGAGAAAACCGGTTTCTGAGATCTTTTTGTCCAATGTATACCATCATTTGAATAAGCCATTCCATAGTATTGCCTATCGGTACTTTCATAAATCATAATAAACTGATTATTATCATAAATTACTGAAGGATAAGTTATTCCAATCCCTTCCCAGGAATATGTTGGTGTTAAGATTGGATTGCCTTCATACTTTGTCCAAATATATCCATCTTTAGAAGTTGCTAAATTAATAGTCCATTGATTATAATTACTAATTGGTGACGAATTATAATATAGATAATAATCGCTCCCCACTTTTACAACGGAAACAGTGCCTATGTGATATTGTAATGAATTATCAGCTTGTATAACAGGATTTGGATATCTTACCCAATGAATACCGTCGTTGGAAACAGCGAGACCTGTCGAAGATTGTCCATAATTTTCACTCAAACCATTAAAGTACATTTTATAAATATTTCCATCTTTAAGTACAGCACCCCCGCTGATGGCATGATCATCCCATGTTCCTAAAGAATCAACATCCAGAACTGGCCCAACAGATTTGTTTACCCAATTAATTCCGTCCATCGATTCTGCATACCAAACATTACCTCGACCTGCATTATAAGTACATAAATACCACATTTTATAGATACCGTTATCAGAAATTATCTTTACTTCAGAGATCGCATTTGGATGAGATGGGTTTTGATAAACGGTAAAGACAGGGTTATTATAATAGTCGACCCATAGGGCTTGCTGCGTTCCCCAATTTACGGAGATATAAACATTTCCTTTCCCTTGTCCAGTTGGAACTAATGACAAACTTACCTGAGTAGTCAAACCATCAGTAATTAGTACATCTGTTTCACCGCTATATACTACCTCACTCGAATCATTTAATGCATCAATTGTTAAATGCCATTGCCCGGCAGGGATATTTTGAATTAAAATATCAGCACTTGAATCTGACAATAAATTAAGATTACCCTTTAAAGTATCGTAACCGGCACGACTTAGATATGCAATAATATTCACAACATTTTGTGGTGCATTAATCTTATCAAATTTGAGCGAAACAGTGCCAGAAGTCTTATTTAATTGAGGAGATGTAATTGTATCTCTTGAGCAACTACTAAAAAGTAAAAGTGCAATTATAACTAATGAACCAACGACTTTATTCATAATGATCCCCACAAAAATTTATTACTAAGAATAACGTAAAGAATATTTGTTAAAAAGGCAAAATGAATTTAACATTTAGCAGTGTGAAAAATTTTTACATTTACATTTTATTGATTGAAGATAAATTTTCAAATAAGTCATAATAGTTGTCAGCGGTCGAAAAAACGTTAAATTTTTCTTCAGCTATTTTTCTACAAGAAATGATGTCTTTATTAATTGAATCGTTTTTTAAATTATCAAAAATTTTATCAACAAATAATTTTTCATCAAATGCAGGGATTAAAAATCCGTTTACCTCATCTTCAATAATTTCTTTACATCCGCCAACATCGTAAGTTATTGATGGAGTACCGCATGCTGTAGCTTCAATCAAAGCATTCGGTAAATTATCTGCTTTTGTAGGGTAGATAAAAATATCTGCCGCAGATAGATATTTTGCTAGCAATTCTTCGTCATAAATATAACCAGTTTCATTTATCTTAAAATTTTTTGATTCTAACTGCTGCTTCAATTCACTTTTTCCAAAAATAATCAGTTGAATTTTTTCGTCCAATTTTGAATCGAGAATTTTAAGTATATTGATTAACCCGCTTCCCCCCTTATAATTTCCATTCGATACTTTTTCCGCACCAAAAATTAAAACTTTAGAATTAATTGGAATGTTGAGTTCTTTTCTAATAGCAAGTTTATCTCTTGGATAAAATATATCAAGATTAATTCCATTCGGAATATGAATAATTTCTTTCCCTTCGAAAACCGGACTTTGAATTGCTAGATTGTAAAGCCATTTTGAAGGAGTAACAATCGTTAGATTAGAATCGGAATAAATTCTTTTCTTCTCTTTAAGAAGCCAATTGCCGGTATTCAAACCAATCTGCGGAAAGAGTTTTCTTTCATCGTTACCACTTCGCAGATTCTTCCATGAATCATCACCAAAAGTATGCGCAGCGTTAGCAGTAAAAGCCCACATATCATGAAGTGTCCAAACTATCGGCGCAATATTGGAAAGCTTAATCAAAAGTGAAGTTTGGAAATAACCGCCATGAGCATTATGAAGACTAATAATATTAGGCGAAAATTCTTTAGCAAATCTTAAGATATTTTTAGTAGAAATCGGATGAAACTTATACTGTAATCCAATTTGATTGAATAAGAAGTTCAATCCGCGCTCTACAAAATTTTGGAAACCGGAATTTCTTGTTGGAATTACATTTTTAAGATTAGACTTCTTAATTCCAACTAAAAACAAATCTTCGGTATTAAATTTTTTCTCCAAAGCTATATGAAGGCGAAATGCAGCAACACCGGCACCACCGGTAATATCATATTTGTTGATGAATAAGATTTTCATTTAATATCTGAAGAATTTATTTATTTGTTTTTTGAAATATTCAAAATCCCAATTTCTTACTAATGCACGAGGTAATTCGTATTTGTTTGTCCATTGATGAACCTGAAAATAGAAATTAGAACAGACAAAATTGAATCCGATTTGGTTACAAACTTCTACGCTATTTTGATTATAATCTTTCCGATTGCCGAAAGGATAAGAGAAGTATTTTACTTGATGTTTTAATAAATCTTCTAATTTTTCCTTTGAACTTTTTATATCTTCAAGCTGCTCATCAAAATTTAGAATACTTAATGGTGTATGGGTATCTGTATGAGCACCGATTATAACAGAAGAAGATTGATCCATGCTCAAAAGTTCTTCATTAGTAAGCATTCTATATTCTTCTCTACTCTTAGGTTCAATATTTGCCCATACAAATAATTTTTGGATAATGCCATCGCGAATATTTTTTTTATTAAACTTAATCAATTGATGGAGTGAATGATAAGTTTTGAATTTATTTCCATCTGTCGAAGTATCATATTTATATTTAAGATCATTAATTTCGATTAAAAGTTCTTTAGGAAGTTTATTTGAATTGGAAAAGATGTTATCAAGCTGATCCCACCACATTTCTTCCTTTGTGTTAAGGTAGGATGTTGTTATAAAAAATAAAGCTTGTGCATCGACTGATTCCAAAATTGGTAAGGCATTAATGAAATTATCGGCATAACCATCATCAAATGTAATTAGAAGACTTTTCTTTGGGAATTTATTTTTATTATTAATTAAGTTATCAAATTCTTCAACGGTTAAAAGGTTAAAATTCTTTTTTAAATATTCTATCTGTCGATAAAAATTATCTGGCTTCACAGCAAGCATCTGCGGATCATTTTTGAGATTGATGACACGATGATAAATTAATATTACTAAGGGTTCATCAATGAGATTTGATAAAAATCTTTTTGGTGTATAATATACATCAGCTAAAATTTCTTTTAGATTCATACTTAATTCGTTTAAGATTTCTTGGCTATAACTGTTATGAGCATTTGATAATCATTGTCTTTAAATTCTAGCTCTTCTTCATATAGCTCATGGACAGCTAAACCTTCAAGAAAAGAAATTGTCGATAAAACATTTCCATAGAAATCTACAATAACATTTTCTTCTCCGAACACTTCTGAAAATATTTTCTTGGCTGAAAGATCCGTGAATCTCCAATAATCTCCCCAACGTTCCATATCATAAC
>JAMCWE010000014.1:4047-9587 GCA_023475265.1 Bacteroidota bacterium | reverse complement strand
AGCACTTACTATAACGCCACAGCACGCAGCAGAGATATTTATTCGGTGAAACTAGATGAAACGGATTTCACCAATATTAACGGTGGATACGGAGTGTTTGGTATTTATATGAGAACATACTGGGTTTCGTTTTTAGACCACGCATACATACAGTCATTTGGTTACGTGCCCGGTCTTAAAGAATAATAATTAATCATCCAATTGCCGAATATGAAAAAACTAAAAAAATACATTTTGATTCTTGTTGTTCCTGCGATGGTACTTTTTATTTCTTGCGAACAAAAAGTTTATACTGGAGATACAGTTCAACCCTCGGTTGCTAATGGAAAAATAATTTTGAAAACTGATCCTGCTGGTGCAACGGTTTATTTAAATGGTAAGAATATGGGTGCTAAGACTCCTGACAGTTTAGTATGGCTTCAGTCTGGAGATTATGATGTAACATTAAAGTTGAGATTGTTTAAGGATATTAAATTCAGAGCTACCATTCTCAGTGATAACAAAGTCAATTATTACTACAACTATTACAACGATCCGAGCAACTTTGGGTCTATACAGTGTACTTCAAAACCAACATCTGCAAATATTATTTTAAATGATTCTGCTACCGGACTGAAAACTCCAGCCACTCTTAGTAATTTATTTCCGGGCAATTACAAGATTAAAGTTACTTTTCCATCGTGTCGGCCAGATAGTGAGCTTGTCACTGTGATGGGAGGAACATCACATTCAGTTGCTTTAACACTGGAAGACACTACTGCGTGGGTTAGCTACAAGATTAGCAATTCACCCATCGTAAGTAATTTTGTTTCTACAATAGTTGTTGATAAGAATAATATCAAATGGCTTGGCACTCTCGATAAAGGATTGTGCCGGTTCGATGGAAAGAACTGGCAGATCTTCACAAAAACTAATTCGCCATTGATCTATGATTTCATTAACTGTCTCGCTATAGATAGAACTAACAATTTGTGGATTGGTACTCCAGGCGGATTGATGGTTTATAACGGCGCTACTTGGATCGATTATTCTAGTAATCTTCCGTCTAATTATGTTAGCTCCGTCGCATTCGACAATATAGGCAACACTTGGATAGGCACACAGGAAGGTTTGGTAAAGTTTGACGGATCATCTTGGCAAACTTTTCGCACCACGAATTCCGGTTTAGGTGGAAATTTTATTCTGTCAATTGCTGTTGACGCTCAAAACAGATTATGGATTGGTACTAATGCTTTCGGAATATCTGTCTATGATGGAAACAACTGGCAAGTTTGGAATATGTCTAACATGAAATTGACTATGAACGTAGGTAACGGTGTGAATAATATCGCCGTCGATAATTCAGGAACAGTTTGGGCTGCCCATATTTCCAATCCTATGGCTGGTGAGCTCGGTGGAACAACAAAATTTGATGGTCAAAAGTGGTCTATTGTGCAACTTAATGGAATTCCGTCCAACCTTGTTGAAAAAATTTGGGTCGATCAAAACAATTACAAATGGATTGGAAGCAAAGGCGGACTCGGAAAATTTTTGCAGCCAAGCAGCATAGTAACATTTACGACTACTAATTCTAAACTTCCAGCCAGCCAGGTTAAGGATGTTGTCATTGATGCAAACGGTGATTTGTGGATTGCAACGTTTGGCGGTGGTTTAGCAAAATTGAAGAAAGGGAATTTTTAGATTAAAGATGAATAGAGTTTTTTCCAGAATGAAGTTGACGAATGAAATTAATTTTCAAATCAATTGTATTTTTGTTTGGCACTCTACTAATTTATTCATGTCAACAAGAAGTCTATTTTGGTCCCCCTGATGAACTTTCTGTGCAGAACAGAAAAGTCTTCATTCAATCCAAGCCTACCCGCGCATCGATTTATTTGAACGCAAAAATTTAGGTATTCAAACTCCCGATTCCATTCAATGGCTTCCTTCGCAAAATAATACTTTCACGCTCAAACTGCCTCTTTTTGCAGATACAACATTTACCATGTCTGTATCTGGCGGAGAAAGCAAAAGCATTTTTGTTGACTTCACTCTGAATACAAAGAATGTTGGCAAGATAGATTGCGCTTCTAATCCAAGCGGTGCTGATATTTGGTTGAACGATTCCTTAACCCACAGAAAAACCCCCTTCACGCTTAGTCGTATAACTCCGGGTAATTACGAAGTTAAATTTACATCTGCTCTTCATAGACCAGATAGTTCAGATGTAACAGTTATAGCAAGTACAACAGCAAATGTTTTTCTAACTCTTGAAGCAATCGGATTATGTACGAATATGTATTAGAGAGTATCAAATCTCTCCTTTATAATAGTATTATTTTTCAAAAGTTTCACCATAATTTATATTTCTCATATTTATCCCAGATCTGTTCAAAATAAATGTTTTCAAAAAGTCTTGGAGGATAGCATTTTACACATTATAATAAAGATATGTGGATTGTTTGGATCCCGATTAGAATCTGTTCACAACGAATTATTTTTGGCTTTTTCTCTGCCAGTAAAATTATTTTGGACAGTAGCGATTTAATGAACTGAATTTTTCAGATATCTCTAATAAATTCTCAACTCTTTTACTACTCAAATTCAACTATCCAATAAATTTTAATATCAGCTATTTTCTCATAGGTCGTTAGGAATCAACTATAATTTTTGAGCAGAGGGGAATTAGAATTAAGATTTTTTTATTGGGTGACTTTTAGTGTTTTGAGACAGAATTGTTTTATAAATAAAAATTATTTGTTGTAGAAGGATAAACCTTTTGATATATTAATTTTAGAATTCCTTTCCTGATCACATATAATCAATAAACCGAACTTATATGGGTGAACAGAAAAATTCTTCCGCCATTTTCTGCCGCTACTATCCCTCAATCTTTTCTTTTGTGAAAAATAAACCGCCTAATGATAATTCAACATTAATAACAAATTCTTTTGAAAAGGTGATCAATGCATAGTGAAACTTTTACCAGTGAAGTTATTACACCGATGTTTCTTGGGGTGCTAAACAGCATCAGGAACTTCGTTTTCCATCAATTCGTGGTATAATGGGATAGTGGTTTAGAATAATGGTAAATAATTTAACAAAAAATAAAGTATGAAAACTATAATTAAAAATTACATTTTCTTTCTCGGCGGTTACGATGCCGAGATGTTAGAAATCAAAGACATTCTCACAAAACACAATATCCATTTTTATGATAAAAAACTACAGTGGGATAATGCGAAAATATCTGCATATAAAAATGAAATTAGCACGCTGAAAGAAAATGAAATTCCTGTACTTATCGAACTTTTGATTGATGTTGAATTACCGCAAAGGACGGTGATCGTTGATCATCATAATGAGAGTGAAAGTAAACCGTCATCAATTGAACAGATCGCTGAATTATTAGGAATTGAACTTAACCGATGGCAGAAATTAATTGCTGCGAATGATAAAGGTTATATTCCAGCGATGAAAGATTTATGTGCAAGTGAAAATGAAATAAAACAGATACGAGAATTAGACAGAAGGGAACAAGGAGTAACCGAGCAAGATGAAAAACTTGCCGAGGATTCGATTGAAAAAAACAGAGAAGAAAAAAATGGTTTTACGATTATTGAATCATTTACAGAAAAATTTAGTCCAATAACCGATAGACTGTACGGTAAGACAAATAATCTTTTAATATGCACTAACGAAGTATTAACCTATTACGGAGAAATGAAAAAACAAATTGTCAATAAATTCAAAAACTTAGTTGACGAAGGGAAAGCATATTACGGAGGAAAAGATTTTGGATTTTTTGGTTTGGCAAAAGGGAAGGTTACGCAAGAAGAAATCATAGGAATAAAAAATGAGATACTTGAGATGAAACCAGAGATTTCTGAAAAACTATACAGCCATCATATTTTTATTTTTCCTTTTAAGTGGGAAAAATGGAATACTGGAAGTGAAACAACATTGAAAGATAATTTCGATATAAAATTTTTTAGTGATGAGTTGAAAAATAATAATTGGATCAACAAGCCGTTCGAAATTAATTCTCCCGACCAGTACAACGAATACAATTACTTCTATGATTATGTAAGAGAGATATTATATGATGTCGGCGGTGCGTTAGTGAAAACTGATAACAAAGATAAACTAATCACTCACTTTGAATATAAAATTAAAGAAGGCACATACTATAATATCAGACTTTATACCGAAGGCATAACTTACAATTTAGTAATAGACAGCATATTACTGAACGTGTACAGTACCGGAACAGCTGTATTATCATTCCATCTTAGAAATCATAAATATTCAGATAAGAGGGATATACTTAAAATTAATAAGTTCGGAAGAAGATTATACGTTCCATTCTTCGATCTGGATCCCGATTCAATTTTTACAGGGCATGAGGATAAAACGAATGTTGATCAACTTCTCCGCGCTACAAAAAAATACGAGATACCTGATTCAATCTGGATAGGTAAACCAGAATTAGATGAAAAAGATAAAAACCTTTTTGAGGATTTTGAAAAGTACAAAGACAAATCGAATTATGTTCACGGTCCTTTTCTACTGCCAAAGTTTATTGAAGGATTATTCCCCCAAAATTTTATACTAATTAATGAGCAGAAAGGTTATTCAGATAAAGAGAGCAAGATAAAAGATGAAAAATATAAAATACACATTAGCCCTGTATTGGATGATCGTATGCATGTTGTTTGCTGGTATGGGAATACAGAATTAGTAAATGAATTAAACCAAATAAAAAAATGCAATGACTTCGATCTTGGGGCTGATTATCTAAATGATAATAGAGAATCTAAAAAGTATTATTCTTTTGAGAAAAGTGATTGCAGCGACTGGTGGTATTGCTACATCTTCAATGATTCCGGGAAGCCGATGCATACAGATAGATTTGTAAAACAAAAATTATTGAAAGAACAAACTTATTCTCGTTGGGTAGAATGTGGAACGCTCTTCGGAATCTCACGTTTTAGTTTTGTAATGCTTACAAAAAGTTTTTCTGATTTAGAGAAATATGACTCTACTTTTTTGGTAAGGCACTTGCAAAGTATGTATTATAAAATGGCAGAGCTTTGTTTGATGCAAAGAGCAACCGTATTAAGTTTTTCTGATGAAGTAACGCATGTATCAAATTTACTTAGCAATGATAAGGAAGAAAAAATTACAAATAGAATAAACGAGCTATATAAGCATTACATTCTATTTGTCAACAAAATTTACTTCCGGGAAGTAACCGCTCAAGAGCAGGGAATAGAAATATACGATATGATGCAAAAGATTATGCGGATACCCTCGGACGTTAAAGACTTAGATACGGAAATTGGTGAGCTAAATCAATTTGCCAGTATGCAGGAAGAAAAAAATGAAACCAAAGCAATGCAGCAACAGGCTAAAGAAGCCAATGATCTAACAAGAGTCGCTACTTTATTACTTATTCCGGCTTTAATAGCAGGGTTATTAGGAATGAATGTATTACCTAGTTTTGAAAAAATACCGCTGTTTCTCTTTAGTGGTAATCCGGTTTGGCCATTTTATAATAC
>JAMCWE010000014.1:0-4037 GCA_023475265.1 Bacteroidota bacterium | reverse complement strand
ACGAGCTATATAAGCATTACATTCTATTTGTCAACAAAATTTACTTCCGGGAAGTAACCGCTCAAGAGCAGGGAATAGAAATATACGATATGATGCAAAAGATTATGCGGATACCCTCAGACGTTAAAGACTTAGATACGGAAATTGGAGAGCTAAATCAATTTGCCAACATAATTGCTGAGCAAAGACAATCGAATCAAACAACGAAATTGACGAAGCTAGCTGCATTATTTGTTATACCGACACTAATTGCAAGTCTTTTAGGAATGAATGTATTACCGGGATTTGAAAAGTTTACTAATTGCATTTTCAGCGATAGCTTCATTCCATTTTGGATTAGTGTGGGGGTAATTACAACCTTAACACTAATTGGATTTTTTACAATAAAAAAAATCTGGCTTGATAAAAATAAATAAAAGAGTAAATGAACATGAGCGACTACAAACTTACATTCAAACTAAAGCAGCATATGCCTTATATCCACTTTCAGCACAACCACTTAGGAGCAACGCTGAGAGCGAGCGACTTAAAACCGAGAATTGATAAGTATCTTTACGATAACTATCAAATCGAGAAACAAAAATACCAATTAACTATCTCTGCCGAGCTAAAAAATGGTTTTCCTAAAGAAGTATCGCAGGGAAAAGAACCCTACTTTGGTAAACATAAACTTTGTCGCTATGATAATATTGAACTTAGATTTAATACATATTTTGACATGGAGTTTAAGGACAAAATAAAGGCAGTATTACCAAAAGTATTTGCTTGCGAAAATTTTGGTTCGTTCGGTTCAAAAGGGTATGGATGTTTTACCGATGAAAATCAAACACAGAGAGATTTTGAGAAGTTAATAAAAGATAAATACAAAACAGTTTATTATTGGGATCCTAATACAGCAAATGATAGTGAGACATTTTTTCAGATAAAATATTTTTATGCGCTTCTTAAATCTGGAATTAATATTCCGGATACGAATCCTGCAAAATCAACATATTATAAATCTAAGTTAATGGAATACTTTCTTCCGAATATTCGGTGGGAAAAAAGGGGTATTAAAAAGAAATTCTCATTATCTGCAATAAAAAACATAACCAGGAATTTAGATCAAACTGATCTTACAATACCACCACCACCCCCTCCCGACGAAACTTATAAAGCAATTAAGCCGTTATTTGGTTATTCAAAATCTCAAGAATGGAAAAGTTATTATAAAACTGTTGGCATTGATTTTCCTGATGGCATTGACCGTATTAATTCGCCTGTCTTTTTCAAGATATTCAATGTAAACCAGCAAACAAGAATTTACTTTATGTTAAAGGATTGCGATAGATTTATTAATAATATTTATCCCAATAAGAAGTTTACTTATTCAATAAGTGGAACTTCAGAAAATTTTTTCACGCCAGATACATTCGATTATCCTAAATTTTTACAATATGCTGTTAACAAGATAAATAATATGACTTCAAATTGTGCAACAGGGGGAACAGCTAAAAAGGTAGACGATTTTATAGCACATTTAACAACAACTAAAATTGAACCGCTATGAGTACGGAAAAATATTTAATCGGCTTCAATATCGGACCGATATATGAAGTAATGAAACATTCAAAAAAAACACGGGAACTTTGGTTCGGCTCTTATCTTTTCTCAATGTTAATTAAGATGGTTTATGAAAAACTAAAGGGATATACAATCATTAAACCATACTACGAGGGGATTAACAAAGAAATAACTACAGCAGGATTATTCCCAGACCGCATCGTGGCTATAACTTCTACTGGTATGGAGAAGATAAAAGCTGAGCTTTATACAATTGTAAAAGAAGTTAAGGGAGAATTTTCTAAAATTATTGTTAACCTAGTTACTAATGAAACGATAAGAACAATAACTGATACTGCGGGAAATCATCATGAAGCAGCAGTCCAACTTTCTAATTCAACTGGCAACATTATCAATGAATATTTGCAATTAGATTATGTAATCGTCCCTCAAGACACTTTGGATGATAGGGACATAATAAAAGAAGTAGAAAGTTATCTTGACGCCGTTGAAGTAAACCGTTCTTTCGCTTTAGGTAAAAACGAACCGACTTGTTACAAGTGTAAATCATTGCCTGCAACTGTAGAAGTATTTGAACAGTGGGAATCTGAACCGAATCAAAAACAGAAACTTTGTCCTTTCTGTTTTATAAAACTACGCAGTCATTTCAGTAAAGAAATTCAAGAATTAACCGGAATAGAAAATAAAATGCCTTTCCCCGCGCTAAGAGATATCTCAGCCATAGAATTGAAAGGTAACTTTGAAAATGTATTTAAGGAGTATGAAGACAGAGATGAAGAAGATCTTTTTGCAGATTCTAGAATTAAAGACTGTGTAAAGGATTACCATAAATATTATGCTTTATTTATGGCTGATGGCGATAACTTATCCAAAGTTTCAAAAAATCTTAAAACACCTGAAGAGTTGTCAAAGTATCTGTTCGACTTTGGCAATAGAGTATATAGTTTATCCAAAAATGAATATCACGGAGAACCGATTTACATAGGCGGTGATGATATTTTTACGATTATGCCTTTTGCATTTGGTAATAATGAAGGGATCAAGACAATTTTTGATTTTGTTCTTCATGTTAATGATGAATATAATACAAAGGTAGTTATTCCCATAAACTCTACAAAAGAAGATAAAACAAGTTTATCTGTGGGGGTAGTTATTGCCTATTACAAGTTTCCTCTTGCAATGGCATTGGAAGAAGTTCATAAACAATTGTTTGAAGTGGCTAAACAAATAAAAGGAAAGAACGGTTTAGCCGTAAAATTTATCCAGCATTCAGGCGCCGAGTCTAAATTTGCGTGTCCATTCGATGATCCGATTCTTTCAACTTATTCTGATTTGTATAAAAAAGTTTTAGCATCTGGAAACGGTTTTCCGGCGGTTCATCATAAAATAGATAAATACAAAACTCTTCTAACAAATTTAGATAATGAATATAAGCTTAAGAATTTACTTGCAAAGCGTTTTTATGAAGGTTTCACAGATGATGAACAGAAGGAGTGTTTTAAAGAGCTGATGAAAAGAACTCTTATGAAGTTTTTAAAGGGTAAAGAAGCTGAAAACGAATTAGATAGAGTCAGCGATATGCTGCACATTCTAAAATTTATAAAAGGAGAAAAGTAATGGACAAATTTTATCTTATAACCTTTACTCCTTTGGGAAGATTTTATTTTGGTTCATCAAATTCGTGGGGCGAAAGTTTTTATGCCTCATCGTTAAAATTTCCTACTCAAACAACAATTCTGGGATGTTTAAGAAGATCTATGCTGAAGCAAAATGATTTATTAGATGATTCAGGCAGGTATCCAAAAAAAGATTATAATGGTCAAATCCAAAGTCTAACGGGTAAATCGAAAGCAAAAGGACTTGACGAAACAGAACTTGATTTAGGAATTATAAAAAAAATATCACCCGTTTTCGTTGCCCAATCGAATTCTAATGGTGACATCGAAAATATTCTTTTCCCTTTACCTGTGGATGTTTATAAAAAAAAAGAGTGCAAACTTGGCATCCTTGAATATGAAAAGAAGGACTCAAAACTTACTTCAAGAGACGAAAATTACGGATATAAAAAAATTACGGAAGGCAAAATTTATCCGGCAGAAATAATGGGGGATAAAAACATGTGGGACGATTATTTACAATCCAAAGAGCTTGATTATAATTCTAAATATGAAATGGATAAAATTATTATTCCAACATCCCAGCCAGGAATTGCCCGGAAAGAAAGAATTAAAGAAGATGGCGCATTTTACAGAAAGAAAGACTTCATTATGGCTGAGGGCTTTTCTTATGCAATTATTTCGGAAGTAGATAATGGCTTTGAGAATTTGATGAAGATTTATTTTGAAACGGGCAGTTTAGTTTTCCTCGGCGGAGAACAAAGCAAGTTCATTATGAAAATCATGGGGTTGAATGAGGATGTTAAATCAAAATTTCCTACTGGTGTTAGTAGGTTTTTTAATGGATACAATCCGACA
>JAMCWE010000166.1 GCA_023475265.1 Bacteroidota bacterium | reverse complement strand
TCATTGTTGAATTTAAGCTATAATAATTCACAAAGATAATCTATAACCGGATTTTAATATCATAACAGCCTTGATGTAAAGCACTAAAGTTTCATCTCAGACGAATAAATAATTACTACATTTAACTGGTACCATATCATTAATAATAGTGGTTCTTTTTCTATTTGAATTTATAGAATAAATTATTTTATCCGGTTTCCAAGAAAAAGATTTTATGCCGGAAGGCAAAATTAAAATGCAGCATTGATAAATAAGTTAAATGTAGATAAACCCGTTGTTCGAAATTATATTTTAAACCGTTGAACCTGCCTACCGGGCGTGTTGTACAACTCAGAAGCTGTCAAGCTGAACAATGTCATCCCGGACTTGATCCGGGATCTGCATTTTGTTTCAGCTTCTAAAACAGAATCTATTGAGACCCCGAAAAAAATTCGGGGTGACATATTATAGTTGTGCAACACGCTCTACCGGTAGGTAGTGTTGCATAACTCTAAAATTAAAGTTGAATTGCCCCGTCGTTTACGACGGGGAATAATTTTATAAAAAACTCTTGGGCTTTAGCCAAAAATAATTCTACTAATTGTGGCTAAAGCCAATTTTTTCCTTTAATTTCTATCCACGTCCTGAAGGACGTGGCTATTCAAAGAATTATAATGGTTCTGCAACACGCACGGTAGGTAGAACGGTTACGTTTATATGTTTTTACCATTAACACCTCGATTAAGAGTCTGTGTGAAAATCTTAATTCAAATGCAGCCCACGAATTTATTCGTGGGAAATCGGACGCAAAACAAAACTTAGTAACCGATTCATCGGTTTACAAATTAATTAGTACACAACCTTTTTAGGCAGAAGATTGTTATGGACAATGCGGAAAAACAATTTAAAGGATAATATAATGAAACTACATTTCGGACGTCATATTTATGGCTTGGGAGCTATTGCTTTCGGCGTTATAACTTTGTTCTGGCATCAGATCAGCGCGCTGGGAAACATTTCACATCCCGGAATTCTGATATACTTTGTGGGCGCCGTCGAACTTATCGGAGGCTTAGCAATACAATGGCAGAGAACAGTGAGGTTCGGAGCTCTAACACTCATCGCTGTCTATTTTATATTTTCACTTTTTTTGGTACCTCCAATCATTGAGATGCCCCTGGTCTACGGTAACTGGGGAAACTTTTTTGAGGAATTCTCTATTGTCTTAGGCGGCGTAATTGTTTTTGCATCCGCTATTAGAAATGATTTGGAGAGAGCGGCAAAGATAAAAAGAGCTGCGTACAGATGTTTCGGTATATGTGTAATTTCATATTCGCTGTATCAGCTCTTTTATCTTTCCTATACCGCAGACTTAGTTCCGAAGTGGATTCCTCCTAATCAAATGTTCTGGGCGGTAACTACTACAATAGCTTTTGCTCTTGCAGCTTTCGCTATACTTTCCGGGCGCTCAGCTTATTTAGCATCCAGATTGCTCATGTCAATGCTCATCTGTTTTAGTCTGTTTGTATGGCTGCCGGCATCGCTTATCGATCCGTATGAATTGTCTAACTGGGTCCGCAATGCTGAGACTCTTGCTGTTGCCGGGTCAGTGTGGATTCTCGCCGATTTTCTTTCGCAGCAAAAAATTAGTCCGCTAAGATGGCCATTTGGCCAAGTGCCCGCTACGCAAAGAGGAGAATCAGAGTAATGAATTAAGACATGCTGATGAACTTACTAGATAAGATGAGCAATGTCAGTCCGACCGCCGCTTGTTAGCGCTGGCTCTTAAAAGATAATTTCAAACCGTCATTCCCACGAAAGTGGGAATCTATTAAGGCAAATAGGTTCGGGACAAATAGTCAATTTAGGAGATGACAAAGTTTTGGCTTAGATTTTATTTAAGTAACCTGTTGTGTGAATTAAAAAATCCCATCCATAAACTGTCGAAACAGTTAAGTTTTTAGTGCCTCTATCATTAACACCGGACTTCAAGTCCGGTGTTAATGATAAATATATATGGATTAGTAACCGTTTTAATTTATCTACAGACGGTAGACGGTTTACCATTTAATTCATACAACTGGTTTAAGTATTCCAGTAATATCAAATTATGAAATACTCGGCATCAACATATCTAATTCGCTTGTTTTTTCCTTTTCCCCGGCATTAACCAAAATCTTCTATTGTTTTCATCAAACACCCATTTATCTAATTCTGATCTTTTGAAAAATATTATTTTCCCATTTGGCTTGTAATGCTTAATTAATCCTTTGGCTGTAAGTTTATAAACATAGCTCTACGATAGACCCAAATATTCACACGCCTGCTGAAAAGTCATTAATTCACTTGGAGTATTATTCGTATGCTCCTTTAATTCAATGACCATCTTTGTTAATAAATTTATTTGAGCTTTTAATTCTTCCAACTCTTCTATCTGACTTTTATTTTCTTCTTCTTTATTAATATTATAACTGAAATAATCTATTCCTTTCTTCATCACTCATAATATTTTTTTATTTACTCTTTCAATAAATTTATCTGATTGCACCGGCTTTTAAGCCGATGAAATAATTGTCCCTGCCAGTAAAGGCTTTAGCCGCATTGCCTTTGTTAATATGAAAGAACAAAATATCTTTAATAAATATTATAACAGAAGACAGATATTTCTTCTTTTTATTTGCCAGAAAAATATTATATTATTTTTTGCTTCGTGAAATGGTATCTCGTCTACTGTGGGTAGGAATTTTATATGCTTAAAATGATCGGTTAATTTTCCGGGTGGATATTTTATCTGCTTCTCTAACAGCCCCTTCAAATGCTCTTCAGACAAGCTTAAATCTCCATTGAACTTTTCATTCTTCAGCTTGTCAAATGCTTTCTCCGTGTCCCTCTGTGGTTCCTCAGTGGAACTCCGTGTAAGTATTTCTTTGCTTTCTTTTTTGTTAATCGAATCTGGAAGTCCAATCCTTTTTATTCCCATATTTTCAATCTAAACAATAAAAGAAAATGTTTAACCGTCGCATTAAAATTCCGCACTCTTCTATTTTCTTCTTCAAAACTAATTATTTTTTAATTAAATTGTTACAAAGATATTAGATTATTTTTGTTTCTATTTCTTTAATTTGAATTGGTAGTGCGCTTTAATAAAATGAATTCTTATCACTATTACCATTTATAATTTTCGGGGAATAATGATTCTTAAACCACTTACTCCTAAACAAACTCTTAACAAAGCCTACCTTAAAGAAAAAGTTTTAAGAAGCGATATAGAAAAATTCAAATCCAACCTGCTTAATCTGTTGAATAATATAGACCATGAAGAAAGCGAAGAGAATGTAAAAAACCATCTTAAGGATTTCTTAAATGATACCTATTATAAAAATAAATATCTCCTAAATACAAAAGGAAATATCGACCTCGCTGTCTACCTAGAAAATAAGCAGGAAAGCAGCGTCGGTGTTTTATTCGAAGTCAAAAAGCCTGATAATAAATCCGATATGCTTACCAAGGCTGACCTGAATGCAAAAGCCTTGCACCAGCTTGCCCTTTATTATATTCAAGAAAGAATAGAATCAAAGAATAACGATATTAAATTTCTCATTGCCACAAATATTTATGAATGGTTTATCTTTGATGCTGGAGTGTTCGAAGATTTATTCCTTAAAAATAAATCGCTTGTAAAAAATTATGAAAGATGGGAAGCCAAACAAAAAGTAAAATCAAATACCGACCATTTCTATAACGAAATTGCTAAGCCTTTTCTTGATACTCTTGAAAAGGAAATAACTTTTACATATTTCAATTTTGAAGATTATGTAAAAGACAAAAATAAAGATGATGATAAAAAGCTAATTGCGCTTTACAAGCTTCTCTCTCCGGTTTACTTATTAAAGCTACCCTTTGCAAATGACAGCAATTCGCTCGATAAGAATTTTTATAACGAGCTTCTGCACTTAATCGGACTTGAAGAAATTAAAGTAAAAAATAAAAAGTTAATTCAAAGGAAAGAAGAGAGTGAAAGAAACCCCGGCTCGCTTATTGAAAATGCAATCCAGATCTTAGAAACCGACATCCGTATTGATAAAATAAACAGCGCCGAAAAATACGGCGCCGCCAAAGACGAGCAAATTTATAACGTCGCTCTTGAGCTTTGTATAACTTGGGTAAATCGTATTCTCTTTCTCAAGCTTCTGGAAGCGCAGCTTTATAAATATCACCATGATGATAAATTTAAATTCCTAAATTCCAAAACCATAGTCGACTATGATGCATTATACAAATTGTTCCATCATGTTCTTGCCGTTCCTTTTGATAAACGGAAGGGAAGCTTAAAAGAAAAGTTTGAATTGATTCCTTACCTTAACAGCTCCCTTTTCGAGATAAGCGACCTTGAAGATGAAACTATAAAAATAAACAGCCTTGACCACAACATACCTCTTGAGATATACAGCAGCTCAGTATTAAAAGATAAGTTTGGAAAAAAGAGAACCGGATCGATCCCTTCTCTTTATTATTTCTTTGAATTCCTCGAAGCTTACGATTTTACTTCCGAAGGCAAAGAAGATTTTCTAGAGGATAACAAAACCTTAATCAATGCCTCCGTCTTGGGCTTGATCTTCGAAAAAATAAACGGCTACAAGGATGGCTCTTACTTTACTCCCGGTTTCATTACTATGTACATGTCCCGCGAAACAATTAGGCGCGCCGTTGTGCAAAAGTTTAATGAAAAATATAAATGGGACTGCAATTCATTCGACGACCTAAAAAATCATCTTGCTTCAAAGCAAAATACTTTGGACATTCTGGAATTTAACACTGTAATAAACTCACTAAAGATTTGCGATCCCGCTGTTGGCTCCGGCCATTTTCTCGTCTCGGCATTAAACGAAATAATCTCAATTAAATCCGAGCTTGGAATTCTTGTCGGTGACAAAGGAGTCTTGCTGAATGGCTACGATGTTAAAATTGAAAACGATGAATTAATAATTACCACCAACAACGGCGAAGATATTTTTGAATATCACCCTTCCATCGGGGGTGAGGTCAATAACACACACAGAATCCAAAGAACCTTCTTCCATGAAAAGCAGACAATAATTGAAAACTGCTTATTCGGCGTAGACATAAATCCTAACTCCGTTAAAATTGCCCGCCTCCGTTTATGGATAGAGCTGCTAAAGAACGCATACTACGAAGTGCCTTCTTTAACTTCTTCAAGTTCATCTCCGATCCATCATCAAGCGCAGCGTCATCCCGGACTTGATCTGGGATCTAAATTCTCTAATATGTCTAAAGAAGGGCATGTTCAAGCGATGAGATCAGAACTTGTAACGCTTCCCAACATTGACATTAACATAAAAGAAGGCAACTCTCTAATAAACCGCTTTAGCCTTTCCGATGACTACAGCAAGCTTTCAATTAACATTAAGAACAATATGAAGTTTGCTGCTCAGAAATATAAAGACCAGGTATTCATCTATAAAAGTACAAGCGATAAGGAAACAAGAAATAAAGCTGCACAGGAAATTAAAAACCTTAAAAAGCTTTTTTCGGAATTTGCAAATCCTACCGACAAAGATTATTTGCTTCTGAAAAAGAAGGAAACTGAATTAGGTGAAATCCCGCTTCTGTTTGATAGAAAAGAAAAAGAAGAGCACGACAAAAAAATTGAAAAGCTTGCCGCTGAAGTAAATGATTTAAAAAATAAATATGAAGAAAAACAAAAAACAATTTACGGCAATGCATTCGAATGGCGCTTCGAATTTCCCGAAGTCCTCGATGATGAAGGAAGGTTTGTCGGGTTTGATGTGGTGATTGGGAATCCGCCGTATGGAAGATATTTATCTATAAATGATCAGCAAAAAGAAAAATTAAAAGAATTGAATATTTATGGCTCCACAGGTGACATAGCTGAATTTTTTATTAATAGAATGATAAAACACATCATTAGAGAAAAAACACAATTCTCATTTATTATTCCTAAGGGATTAAGTTATGTAAGCTCTTGGGAAAACATTCGTGAAAGATTTCTAGATGAATTTAATATTTATAGTTTTATTGATACAAGCAAAGCTTTTGATGAAGCGCTTTATGAGATGCTAATATTCCATGTAGAAGTAGCAAAGAAAAAATTCCCACAGGTAAAATGTGGTTATTTAAGTAAAGAGAGAGAAGACATATTTCAATTAAATAGAAATTATTATAACAAAAGAATTTTTTATTTGGGCTTCCCTAAAAATTATTTATCAATCTTGGAGAAAATAACAAGTAATAGCAAACCGGTAAAAAACCTTATGAACTTTTGGTATGGTAAAGGCGGTTTAACTCCAAGCATAAATAAGCAAGGCAAAGGCATTCAATTATTAACCGGTAAAGAAATTTTGCAATATGGTTTTAAACAAGATATTGATAAATGGTTTATTGAGAAAAAATACTTAGATGATGATGATTTGGATAAGAAAGAACTGGAAAAAGTTGTTGTGCAAGATATTGTAGCACATATTATGAATCCATTTCCCCATATAAAAATTACAGCTGCATTAGATACGGAGAAAAGATTTCCTTTGAATACGGTAATGAATTTTTCGGAAAATAAATCTGGACTTAAAAATAAAACATTACTGGCTGTGCTTAATTCAAGATTCATATCGTTTTATTATTACTATTTTATTTTTAATCAGGCAATAAGGACTATGCATTTTATGCCTGGTTATGCTGATGAGTTACCGATTCCTGATAATATCCTTCGCCAACAAGAGCCATTAATTGATTTGGTTAATAAAATATTTAAAAAGAAAATTCTTGATCCTCATACTGACACAACCGCCTTAGAAAAAGAAATAGACCAGATAGTTTATAAGCTTTACGGCTTAACGGAAGAAGAAATAAAAATTGTAGAAGGGATTTAACCGCACCCGGCTAAATCCGCCATCTCAATATCAATGTAAACTCATTAAAGAAAGTTGCGTGTAAAATAAAAAGGAAGTTGTCCCCTCCAACGGAGGGGCGAGGCTTGCCTACCGGCAGGCAGGGGTGGGTAAATTTTTACCGCTTATACCCCCAGAAATTTAAAAAAACCTCGAAGGTCACTGTTTCAGACCTTCGAGATTACTTAAACATTATAGCAGTTTCAAGTTTGCTCAGTACCTATTAACACACGCCATTCAGTCGTGTGCAAATGAAATACAAAGCTATTTGATAACTTTTTCAATATTTTACATTATTCACAAAATAATTTTTCCCCAAAGGGGAAAAATAAATAAGCTGAGGGTAACACCCTCAGAAAAAAGAAAAACCAAAAACAACCTTTACCCTGAAAGGGTTAAATAATAAGACAAATAATTTTCTAAAAATCCTGTTAATCATTTAATCCTGTTAATCATTTAATCCTGTAAATCAAGGTTCAGACAACTAAATGTCTAAAAGACTAACTATCGAAAAATTTCTTGTCACTTCTAAATTCAAAAAGCTTTTAGAGCTTGGCTTAATTAATAAAATTGCACTACGCAATTTTCAAATCAAACAAGAATTTGATGAACTCAGAAAAACAGATTCCATTAACAATTCAATGCTTGTTCTCTGCAAAAAATACCGCCTCTCCGATTCCAAACTCAATACGATTTTATATACTCCCCCCGCACCAAATCAATCCTCTAATATCCCCTTCCATCTTTCTTTATCTACAACCACTAACTACCGCCTACCGTCAACAAACAACAGCCAACCACCAACAAACTACCCCCAACCCACCACAGACTGCAACCAACCGACCACATACTACCGCCAACTGCCCAATGACAATTGTAAAATGACCATTGACTTTTACTTTCCCGCCAAATTGTCATTCTAATTCATGTACTGGCTTTCCCATTTCACCACCATGCTTCCTCCAATCCGTCCCCAATCTTCCTCCATCTCTCATTTTTGAAAATATTTTTTTAGCTTCTATTAAATATGTCATTTAGTCATTCTAAATTAATCCCAGGATAATTATTCCATATTATAAAAACGAACAAAATATTTCTGCAATTTTTCGATCCCGTATTCCCAATACAATTCTCCGGAATTATTAAAAGTAATCTTTCAATGACCAATGGCTATTGACCAATGCCTAATGATCATTCCCTCATGCATTATTCCAAAACTCCAATCCTCTAATTGTTTTTATCTTTAATGCATCCATGCTTTCCCATGCATTCACGCTTCCAAATATTTCTAGATAATAAATCAAAATTTTCTTCCGTCTCCTATCATACATCTCCATCTTCGCACCGGGCTTTTCCCATCCTTTCCCTTGCTTTCTCATTTTCTACTTTCCGAATTGTACAGTGAATTCATCTTTTTATTCGTATAAAATTGTGTTGCCAAAAAAATAATATAAGGAGTAAGAAAATGGCAACAGTAAACGGCTCTGTACTCGGCAACCTAAGTGGGAAGCTGGGTAATCTAACTGCCCGAACAGTTGAGGGCAAGACAATTCTTGCGGCGCGTCCTTCTAACTTTACGCCTAGCATGGATCAAAATGCTGTGGATATTAGATCAAAGTTCGGTATCACTGCTGGCTTTGCCAAATATATCCTCACCATTGGCACTCTGGAAATAATTTGGAAATTTGTTAAGAAAGCAGGTATGTCTGTGTTCAATACCGTGCTTCTATACAACTTTCCGTTTACTTCTGCAGCAATGCCTACGGCGCAGAACGTTATAACTCCGGTCGGATTCAATCCGCCTGTATCTTCAGTTGTAATTGATGCTAATGGCTTAGCAGCTTCAATCGCGGCTGTAAATACTGTCGCGGAAATTACTGCCGGAGAAGTAAAACTATCTGCTGTTGCAATTGTTTGTTTTCACAATCCTAATTCACAGGACGTTCCCGCATATCGCCTCGTTCCGGTAGTTAAGGATATTGAAAGCTTCGATTTCACTTCATCGTATAATTTGAATATCTCTTTTACCGATTACCAAAAGAATATTCAAAGTAAGTACGATAAATACATCATTTACCTGGCGCTTGTTACAAAAGATGCTGCAGGTAATGTTGTAAGGTATTCTTCAACTTATGCAAAGCAAAGTGAATAGAATATCTATTAGAAAAGTTATAGTGCCGTTACTGCGGCACTATTTATTATTAATTAGGATATTATTTAGTATATCCCAACAATTAAACAATAAAACAATTCCTCAATCCATCGATCAACAACTACGAGCTGTGGACAATTTTTGTTTTCATTCAACATCTACCATACTTCTTTCATCATCCGGAATCCATCCTAAATTATTAAGGTAATTCTCTCGATAGTAATTTTAAGAGTGCATATTTATTCCGGTCATCCTAACCTGGACAAGCCAGACCCAAAGAGGTAAAAAAAGATTATCTTTGCAAAAAAAGGATAAGCGATGGAATTGCTAACGGAGCGCTACAAAGAAAAAATAGCCGGAAGCCTCGGCTGTTATGACCGGTTAATATTTACCGGTACATTACCTGGTCTATGCTATGCAGAGGGAATGACAAGATATTTATATACAAAAGGGATACGCATATTTGACTATCCAAAATTTGCAGAACCATACCGTGAAAAGCTAAGAGCAAATGCCGAGAGACTGTCAAAAGAAAC
>JAMCWE010000180.1 GCA_023475265.1 Bacteroidota bacterium | reverse complement strand
ACAAAATGGAAAAAAACTTTCTTTCAAAACGATCCGGTCTTAAATTCCAAGATTACTTTTATATATGAAGATAAAGAAAACAATATATGGTTTGCCGGTTCGAATGGAATAGCACAATATAAACTTGTTGATAATTCTATTACGAGTTATACAAATATTCTTGGTTACGATATATCCGGTTCCACTTCGATAGCAATAGATAACTTCAATAGAATATGGATAGGAAATTTGAAAGGAGTTTATGTATATGATGGGAAATTTATTAAACAGATAGACAGCCAATCGGGGCTTACTTCCGATGAAGTTCTTTCACTTTTGTATGATGACAAACTGAACCGACTTTATGTTGGCACGAGCAACGGAATGTCTGAACTTGATATTAATTTGTTTGATAACCACAGAAGTTTTCCTCCAAAAATTTTCATCAACAAAGTAATAAGCGGAGATTCGGTTTATACAAATTATAGCAGCTTAATATTTGATAGAGATAAGAATGATATTAGCATTGACATTTCAGCGATTAATTATTCTTCGCCGCGTTCAGTAATTTATAAGTACAAATTAAACGGGAAGTGGGATGAGACAAATAATAACGTTTTGAATTTTAGTTCTCTTCAAAATGGAACTTATAATTTGCAAATAATAGCGAGAACTCAAAATTCAGATTGGAGCCAACCATATTTTTTAGCATTTGTAATTAAGCCCGGAATTACAGAAACAGTCTGGTTCAAACTTGGGATTTTTTTACTGCTTTTCTCTTTTGCTCTTTCTGCTGTGCTTTGGCGGATGAAACAAAAAACTAAAAAGATGAGCGAACAGTTAAGCTTGACCGAAAGAATTAATTCCTTAAAGCACGAAGCATTATCTGCAATGATGAATCCGCATTTTATTTTTAATGCACTAAATTCTGTTCAATACCTCATCAACATTCAGAAAAACGAAGAGGCGAATGATTATATCGCAATGATGGCAAAGCTGATAAGAAAAAATCTTGATACTGCAGGAAGCGGGTTTATTCTATTATCGGAGGAAATAAGCAGACTAAAACTTTATCTCGATTTAGAGAAGCTAAGATTTCAAGATCGTTTTTCATATGAGATTTCGTCTGGAACGGACATTGATGCGGATTCAATTTTTATCCCCAATATGATTATCCAACCATTTGTAGAAAATACTATTTGGCACGGTATAATTAATCCGGGAATTAAAGGATTGATAACAATTTCATTTTCTTTTGAGGATGTAGAAATTGATTCAACGATTTGTAAATCATTAGTCATTAAGATAATAGATAACGGCATTGGAATTAAAGAAGCAAGAAAGAATAAAAAAGAAGACCACATCTCAAAAGGAATACAAATTGTTGAAGAACGACTCAAATTATTAAGCGCTAAGCTGCAGCTGCCGCAGCCGATAATGTTTGAGGATTTGAGCGCCCGCAGCAGCAATTCTCATGGAACCGAAGTGATGATTTCACTTCCCCCAAATCTCTATAAAACTATTACATCGTAACACCGATATTTTTCCACTTACCATTTACTTACCAATTCATACCGTTTATTTAATCGTAATAACCGCACACTTGTTTGCCGTTGTTATGGTTGGCTTCACAGCGTAGATTCGAACCAAAATCTTATACGAGCAATGAAAATTCTGAAAAAGTTGATGGAACTATTTTCAAAAAAAGATTCCGGAACCATCCCTCTCTTAATTATCAGAAAGAGTACGGATGGAGAGAACGTTAAAGAATACAAATCAATTGAGGATGCAATTGCAGATCTGGAAAACGATCCAAACGTTCCGGCAGATAAAGTAGAAAAACTAAAATTATCATTTAAGAAACTGAAGAATAAGAACTCAATCAAGATTAAAGATGGAGAATTGTTTAATTAAATCAAGGGAGCTTAAGATGAAAAGAATATATGTAGTATGTATCGTTCTTTTCTGCATATTCGGGAATACAAACTTATTTGCACAAGCGGCTTCAGCAACATGGCCGCTTACAAGCAATCAAAATCCAAATACACCAACAGGGAATATTCAGGCTTCGCAGCAATCAATTGGTGCTGGTTCTGCATCACCTTATATGATTCTTTACCCACAACAACCATATTCAAGTGATGGACAAAGTCTTGTTACCGGTTATCAAGGACCCGGTTGGCCGGCAGGTCCGGTAGATTATTCAAGATATATGCAGTTTGATATTACTCCAAACGCCGGTTATGATTTCAATGCTCAATATATTTCATTCAGATATAGAGATAATCCTCAAGTGCCGGCTAATTTCAACCTTTTGAAAGCAGAAGTCTGGTATGCAATTGATAATAATTGGAATAGCAGTGTTCAACTCACCGCTTCACCATTAGCACCATTAGATTATTTGAACACTGCCGAACAGATATTTTCCAAAAACATTAATGTGCAAGTTTTAAATGGGCAGACTTTTTCGGTAAGGATTTTTCCATATACACCTAACGGAAGTAGAGCAATGACTCCTACGCTTGCAATCCACAAAAATGTGATTATAGAAGGGAGAACTTCACCGGTAGTAAATAACGGTTCCATCTGCGGAATGAAGTTTAATGACTTGAATGGCAACGGTAGAAAAGATGAAGGTGAATTAGGAGTAGCTGGTTTTACAATTACTTTATCAACAGTCGCAGTTCCTTTGACAAGAACAACTGGCGCCGATGGCACTTTTTGCTTTAACGATTTGCCGCCTGGAACATACACACTTTCGGAAGGTCCACAGGATGGCTGGCAGCAAACTTACCCAACAAATCCATCAACACACACAGTAGTGCTTACAGCCGGGCAAAAAGTTACAGTAGATTTTGGCAATAAACAGTTACTGAGTTCTATATGTGGAAAGAAATTCAATGATCTTGATGGGGATAAAGATAAGGATGGAAACGAACCGGGAATTGCAAACTGGGTAATTAAACTTACATACCAAATGAACGGCTCAACAGTAACCCAAACTAAAACAACAGATGCAAATGGTGATTTCTGCTTCAACGATTTACAACCCGGAATAACTTATAAATTAGAAGAAGTAAACCAAACGGGATGGATACAAACCTTACCGGGCTCGCCATTTACATATACTGTTACTGCTGCTGCCGGACAGAATTACACAATGTTCTTTGGAAATAAGCAGGAGCCGCGTGGTTCAATTAGGGGTAAAAAATATAATGACCTAAATGGAGATGGAAATTTCCTATTTGATCTTGGGCTGTCAAACTGGACAATATATCTCTCCGGTCCCGTTTCAACTTCAACAACTACCGATCTATTTGGAGAATATCGTTTCGATAACCTGCCCGCTGGAACATACATAGTAACAGAAGATCATACTCTATCCGGCTGGCAGCAAACTTATCCCCCCGCACCAGGATCCTACACAATTAATCTTGCTGCTGGAGAAATTGTAATCAACAAGGATTTTGCAAATTATCCAATACCTACTCCATCAAGTTCAATCTGCGGAACAAAGTTTAATGACTTGAACGGAAATGGAATTAATGATACTGAACCAAAGCTTTCCGGTTGGATTATCGAATTGAAATTCAATGGGCCGAATGGAGAAGTAATATTGAGAGATACAACAGATTCAAATGGAGAATATTGTTTTAATAATCTTCCGTTAACTACCTGCACACTAACAGAAGTGAATAAACCCGGTTGGATACAAACAGCGCCGGCCTCTCCCGGAAGTTACACTATAACAATTACCGAAGAGGTTCATCTCATCGGTAAAGATTTCGGAAACAAAGAAGTTCTTAATCCTAATTGCACAGATTTTGAAAACAACTCCTTGAACGGTTGGCAGGCAAATAATATTTCTACTTCTATCTTACAGAATGGAACCAACCATTATATCCAGACAACCGATCAAGCCGGTGTATCTACTTTTTATACTACCAGCAAACCATATACAGGTAACTGGACGAGTTTATTTTCAAACGGCTGCGGCTCACTCTGCTTTGATGTTACTTTTATTTATGGTGGCGATGTTTATAATGGTGTTACACCACCACAATCATTAACTCCATACATAGCGCTTGAAGGTGCGGGATTTAAAGCATCATTTGTTATTAGTCAGCAAATTTCAGTAGGAAGTGGTTGGCACTCATACTGTGCGCCATTGAGTTTTCTAAATTCTGATGGAACTCTCCCTTCAAATTCTGATGGTTATTGGATTATGACGCTTGGTACCGCGAGTGATTGGAATACACTCTTAACCAATATTACAAAAGTCCGGCTGCTTGCCGATCCGACAAGTTTTCAAGGTGAAAAAATTGGATATGATAATATCTGTCTTAAAAACACCGGCGATTGCAATTCGCCTGATCGGCTTGGTTCGATATGCGGATTTAAAATTTTAGATAAAGATGGTGATGGCGTAAGAGATTCAAATGAAGATATTATTCCAAACTGGGGAATTACATTAACTATTGGAACTACAACTTATACGGCTTATACGGGCGCCGATGGGCAATACTGTTTCAATAATCTTCCCGCCGGAACTTATACCGTATCTGAAGAAAACCGAACCGGCTATCGACAAATATTTCCTCCAGCACCCGGAGTTCATACAATTACTCTTTTACCGGGAGAGAATAAAACGAATATAAATTTCTCCAACGTAGAAGATATTTCTACTAAGCTTGGTTCTATCTGCGGGAAAAAATTTAATGATATAAACGGAGACGGCGATCAAGACCTTCCCAATGAAGTAGGTTTACCGGGCTGGACTTTTCAGCTTACGGGCGGTTCGATTCAAACTGTTGTAACGGATTTAAATGGCGATTTCTGTTTCACCAATTTGAGAGCTGGCTCATACACAATTAAAGAAGTCATTAAACACGGATGGAAACCGACAGCACCGGATACAACCGGAATTGTAAACGTTACACTTTTGGAAGGGGAAAATCGTGAAGGAATATTTTTTGGCAATAAAGAAATATTGGGTTCAATATGCGGCTTCAAATATAACGACTTGAATGAAAACGGTAGTTGGGATAATGGTGAACCCAAACTTCCGAACTGGCAAATTACTCTTTCATCTTTTGGATATGCGGCAAGTGGTCATGCCGGTTTGCCAACACTAAATTTAATAAGCACTATAACAACCGATAAAGATGGGAACTATTGTTTCACCAATGTAAGACAAGGGAATTATCTAGTAGGAGAAATCGCACAAAATAGATGGACGCAAACAGAACCTTCTTCTTTTGCTTATGGAATAACGCTTGCACCGGGACAAAAAATAGATGGACTTAATTTTGGAAATAAGGGAGATGATACAGTACGGGTCGGTTCTATCTGCGGTATTAAGTTTAATGACAAGGATGGAGATGGCGAACAAGATTCTGGTGAATTGGGAATACCTGATTGGTCAATCAGCATAGGAGGACCGGTTGATATGACTATAGTTACAGATAAAAATGGAAAATTCTGTTTCGAAAATTTACCGCCGGGTGAATACAAAGTTGGTGAAGAATATCGTTCAAGATGGCGGCAGACTAAACCTTCTACAAACTTCTATATCATTCAACTTGCATCGGGGCAAAAGATTGATTTGCAGTTTGGAAATACAGAAGATGATAGTGTGCAGCTCGGCTCTATTTGCGGAACTAAGTTTAATGATAAAAATCGTGATGGAAGAAAAGTGGACGGTGAATTAGGAATTGCCAACTGGACTATCTATCTCGAAGGTCCTATGAATCTAACTGCAATAACTGATGACAACGGCAATTTCTGTTTTTACGGATTGATTCCAGGTACATACACTGTTCGAGAGGAAAATAAAACCGGATGGAGACAAACGAAACCTTCTTCAATAACTTATTCTTTGGAAGTCGGCAATGGTGATAATTTTGAAGACATTGATTTCGGAAATTTTGAAGACCCATCTGTTACACTCGGCTCAATCTGCGGAATTAAATTCAACGATTTGAATGGCGACGGTAAAAAGCAAGATAACGAACCGGGAATTCGAAACTGGACAATCAATTTATCCGGGACAATAAATTTAACTACGCAGACAGACGCAAGAGGTAAATTCTGTTTTGATAACTTAAAATTTGGACGTTATACTGTATCAGAAGCACATAGGAATAGATGGATTCAAACAGCGCCTTCAACCGGCAGTTATACTTTTGAGTTGTCGGAAGATAATAGCAGTCCCGATACATTTTATTTCGGAAATAAAGTTGATTCCACCGTTACGCTTGGTTCTATTTGCGGAATGAAATATTTAGATAAAAATGGAAACGGCAGAAAAGATCTTACTGAACCCGGAATAGCTGACTGGCAGATTAATATTGGCGGTCCGGTAGACCGTAGTATTAAGACTGATAAAGAAGGTAAATATTGTTTTGATGATCTGCCGCCGGGAACATACATCATTAAAGAGGGACTGAAAACCGATTGGGTACAAACTGATCCCGTTTCTCCAAATTCTTATACGGTTGTACTCACTTCTGGGCAGAATCTCACCGGTTATTATTTTGGGAATAAGTATGAACCGAAACCCGGTTGTGTTGATCCGCCAAGTGGAATGGTTGCATGGTGGAGTTTTGATTATTCTTCAAAAGATTCTCAACAGGATTTAGCTGGATACAACAACTTTGGCACAAAGATGAATGGACCTACAGCAGTTGCCGGAAAAGTTTTAGGCGCTCTGCAATTTGATGGGGTTGATGATTATGTTGAAGTTGCAGATCATTCCGAATTAAACTTTGGCACCGGCGATTTTTCGTTTGATGCGTGGATCAAGACTTCTGATGCGCAAGGTGTGAGAATAATTCTTGATAAACGAATTGAAATCTCGGGTCTTATTACTGACTATAAAGGGTATTCAGTATTTCTGAATGATGGTAAACTTAGTTTACAATTAGCCAATGGAGTTTTATTTAATTCGTATACAAACTATACTTCACCGGTTTTAGTCGCAGATGGAAACTGGCATCATATTGCAATAACTGTTTCAAGAACAAATACGCAAGGTATAATTTTTTATCTCGATGGTGTGCAGATTCAATTTGGGAATCCTACTGGATACCAGGGATCACTTACTAATTCAAGTTCTTTAAAAATTGGTCATCAAACTTTAGTTGGTAGTTTTTCGGGAATTGGTACATTCAAAGGAATACTTGACGAGATTGAATTATTCAAAAGAGTATTAACGCCTCAAGAAGTACAAGCAATTTATAATGCCGGAAGCGCCGGTAAATGCAAACCGAATAGTAATGGCGGTTCTGTTTCCGGCACTGTATGGTACGATCGAAATCCTAATGGAGTAATGGATCCAAACGAAGTTGGTCTAGGAAGAGTGCCGGTGTTTATAAATGGACCAACTATTGCACAAATAGAAACCGATGGAGATGGCTATTTTGTATTTACCGGTTGTAAACCAGGTGATTACACTTTATCAGTTGCACCCCCAACTAATTGGGGCTGTACTTATCCGCTCGGAGGTAGATTTTCTTTTAAATTAGAAGAAGGGCAAAATTTGGCCGCTCATAATTTTGGTCTAGCAGATGATCCTTGTTCATCCGGACAAAAAACATGGTCGCCGCTTGGAACCGGTGTAAACGGAATTGTCTATGCATTAGCAGAAGATGGTAACAATTTATTTGTAGGCGGTTCATTCACTATAGCTGGTGGTGTAAATGTTAAAAATCTTGCAATGTGGAATGGCTCAAGTTGGTCGGATGTTGGTGGAGGTGTAAATGGTCTGGTACAGGCATTAAAAGTTGTTGGAACTAAACTTTATGTGGGAGGAACATTTACGATAGCCGGCAATGTCAGTGCAAAAAATATAGCAATGTGGGATGGCACAAACTGGAATGCGTTGGGGGAAGGCACGAATGGTACTGTGAAAGCATTGGAAGCAATAAATACAGATCTTTATGTTGGTGGTTATTTCACAATAGCCGGTTTAGTAAATGCAAGTTGTATTGCCAAATGGAATATGACAAGTTCTACGTGGTCAGCTCTTGGTGGCGGAGTTACGCCACAAGCTTCATATGGCGTGCTTTCGCTTATAAAAAATGGTACCGACCTTTTTGTCGGCGGTCGGTTTTGGGGAACTGGCGGTGCCAGCGGTGCATTGAATATAGTAAAATTGAATACTACTAACTCAAGTTGGTCACCGATTGGTACCGGTCCTACTCCTGGTTTGGGCAATGGAACCGTATATGCATCTTCAATATTAAATGGCGAACTATATGTCGGTGGCGATTTCCAAATTGCGGGAAGCTTGAGTAATGTAGTCAATCGTATAACTAAATGGGATAATGCAAACTCAGTTTGGCTGCCGCTTGGTTCAGGAACGGCCGGAGGATTTGTGGTAGCTGCACTTAAAAGTGATGCGCAGAATCTATATGCAGGAGGATCTTTTACATCAGCTGGAAATGTAAGTGCTAATCGAATTGCCTATTGGGATAATGCAAATTGGATTTCTTTGGGTGCTGGAATAAGCGGGAATACTTCTCCATATCCGTTCGTAAAGGCAATAGAAATAATGGGGAGCGATATTTATGCTGGCGGTGCCTTTTCAATTGCCGGAACCGTACCAGCAAACAACATAGCAAAATATTCATGCAGCGGTACAACTACTTCTGTTGGTGATGATAAAACAAATACTGAAATACCGACTAAGTATCAGTTGAATCAAAATTATCCAAATCCGTTTAATCCGACTACAACTATTAGATATGATTTGCCAAAAGCAGGCTTTGTAAAAATTACTGTTTATAATATTCTTGGACAGGAAATTAGAGTGCTCGTTAACGAAGAAAAAAATCCGGGAGTTTACGAGATTAAATTCGACGCAAAATACCTTGCAAGCGGAATATATTTTTATACAATCAGAACAGGAGATTTTATTCAAAGCAAGAAAATGATCCTTCTTCGATAAATCTTCGGCGGACAGGTTTTGCTAAAATAGAATTTTCAAAAATATCCTTTAAAAAGAAGCCAGGGTAAATAACTCTGGCTTTTTTGTTTGTATAGTTGAACGATCCGGTTACCAGTTTTTTGTTTCCTCCAAACTCCATATTTTAAGTCAGCATAAATTATAATTGTTGCTAAGAAATAATATTTCAGAAAATCAAAGAGGTATCATTTATGAGTTTCAACAAGGAAGAGGCTCTAAAGTATCATAGCCAAGGACGCAAAGGAAAGATTGAAGTTGTTCCTACAAAACCATGCTTCACTGCCAGAGACTTATCGCTAGCTTACACGCCCGGTGTGGCAGAACCTTGTAGAGAAATTGAAAAGAACGATGATGATGTTTACAAGTACACAGCAAAAGGAAATCTTGTTGCGGTCGTATCGAACGGAACAGCAGTTTTAGGATTAGGCGATATCGGTCCTCATGCCGGAAAACCGGTTATGGAAGGCAAAGGTGTTTTATTTAAAAGGTTTGCCGACATTGATGTATTCGACATTGAACTAAAAACACACGATCCGAAGGAAGTTATCCGCGCAGTACAGCTTCTTGAACCTACATTCGGCGGCATTAACTTAGAAGATATTAAAGCTCCCGAATGTTTTGAGATTGAAGAAGAACTTATCAAGACAATGAACATCCCGGTTTTCAT
>JAMCWE010000029.1 GCA_023475265.1 Bacteroidota bacterium | reverse complement strand
TACTAAGAAGTTAAAAATATAGTCTATCGTTCTACACTTTTTATTAAATTTAATTTATATCAATTTTTGAAAAGGGCACTATCCTACAGTTTATAAGCTATGTTGATTACGTATTTAAAATCTATGATTTCTCTTACCAATTTAATTTATTTGACTTATAACTGGACAGCAGTCACGTTTTTAATCAAAATTATCCGGTTATTCCCAGCGTAGTAAGCTAGGATTTGAACACTTACTTTGATTTTCAATGCGCGGAAGTCAAGATTTTATATCTAAATTATCTATTTTCTAATTCGGAAAACTAAGGTTCAAGCCTAAACTATTATTTTTCAAGTGAGGAAGGTTGTAGTTTACAAGCAAATTATGATCTTTGATTTGCGGAAAGTTATAATTTACGCCCAGGTAGCGGTTTTCTAATTGCGGAAAGGTGTCATTTGATTATAAACTATGAGTTTCCAACTGCGGAAGATCATGGTTTATGCATAAACTATAAGTATCTGTATGCGGAAGGATATGACTTATAAGCAAACCATCACTTTCCAGACTTAGAAAAATGTAATTTTGATATATTTTATAGACTTTTGATACTTTATAATTATTTGTTTCAAACAAATTACAGCAAATATAAATGACAAACATATTAAATATGAAAGAATGACATAATTCCAAAAAACAACCTCAATCTTCTTTCCCGATAAGAATAGTTATTTAATGTTCTATGTAGAATGGTGTTTATAATTCTTTCAATTTAGTTGATTTGTGGATTAAAAAATTTGTAAAATCATACCCTAATCATTAAATTTACGCACTAAATTATTAAATCTTAATAGGTAAATAATGAGCGAAAATAAAGGTAAAATCATACAGGTAATTGGTCCGGTTATAGATATTGAATTCGAAGAAGGACAACTTCCAAAAATATATAATGCAATTAGGATTCCAAGAACAAATACAGAAGGCGTTACAGAGGATTTAATTGTTGAAGTTCAACAGCATCTTGGTGAAGATAGAGTACGTGCGGTGGCAATGGATTCTACAGATGGGTTAGTCAGAGGAATGGAAGCAATTGATGCTGGTGAACCAATTTCAGTTCCTGTCGGACCTTCAACACTTGGAAGATTAATTAATGTTATAGGAAAAGGAATTGATGGCTTAGGAGAAATTAAAGCCGAGAAAAAATATCCCATTCACAGACCTGCTCCTTTATTTAAAAATCTATCTACAAAGACTGAAATTTTCGAAACCGGTATTAAAGTTATTGATCTTATAGAGCCTTATTCAAAAGGCGGTAAGACGGGACTATTTGGCGGCGCCGGTGTAGGAAAAACAGTTATCATTCAAGAATTAATTCACAATATTGCTCAAGAACATGGTGGATATTCTGTTTTTGCCGGTGTTGGCGAAAGAACCCGTGAAGGAAATGATCTCTGGCTCGAAATGAAAGAATCCGGAGTTCTCGCAAAAACAGCTTTGGTGTTCGGTCAAATGAATGAACCGCCTGGAGCTAGATTAAGAGTTGCTCTTACAGGTTTAACAGTAGCAGAATATTTTAGAGATGATGAAGGAAGAGATGTTCTTTTGTTTATAGATAATATATTCCGTTTTACTCAAGCCGGTTCGGAAGTAAGTGCTTTGCTTGGTAGAATGCCTTCTGCAGTTGGTTATCAACCAAACCTTGCAACTGAAATGGGCGCATTGCAAGAAAGAATTACATCTACTGATAAAGGTTCTATTACATCTGTCCAGGCAATTTATGTTCCTGCGGATGATTTAACAGATCCGGCTCCTGCTGCTGCATTTGCTCACCTTGATGCTACAACAGTATTAAGCAGACAAATATCCGAGCTTGGTATTTATCCGGCTGTTGACCCTCTTGATTCAACTTCTAGAATTTTGGAACCAGGAATTCTTGGCAATGAACATTATGATGTTGCAAAAAATTGTAAAGAGATACTTCAGCAATACAAAGATCTTCAAGATATTATAAATATTCTTGGAATGGATGAACTTTCCGATGAAGATAAAACTGTTGTAAGAAGAGCAAGAAGAATTCAAAGATTTTTCAGCCAGCCATTCCACGTTGCAGAACAGTTTACCGGATATAAAGGTAAATATGTAAAGCTCGAAGATACAATTCGCGGCTTCAAAGGAATTATAAACGGTGAATATGATGACCTTCCAGAAGGCGCATTTATGTACGTCGGCACAATCGAAGAAGCCGTTGAAAAAGCAAAAACAATGAAGTAATAATGGTAGGAATAAATTTAGAAATATTAACCCCGGCTAAGCTAGCTTATTCTTCTAATGTAAAAGCAGTGACGGTTCCAGGAACGATAGGTAGCTTTCAAGTTCTTGTTAATCACGCCCCTTTAATAAGTACTTTTGAAATTGGAATTATTAAAGTAGAAGTTGATGATCAAAAGGTAGAATATTTTTCAACAAGCGGCGGCACTATTGAAGTACTAAACAATAAGATTAGGATTTTAGCCGACTCAATTGAAACCGTTAATGAATTAGATATTCAACGAGCAAAAAATGCATTAGCCAGAGCTCAAGAAAGATTAGCAAAAAAAAGCATAGAGAAGATTGATGTTACCAGAGCCGAATCTGCATTAGCAAGAGCTAACAATAGAATTAATTTTTATGAAAAATATTTTAATTTTGTTGCTAAATAGATTTTGAGGAATAGGGAATGAGATGGAAAAGGATAGATTAATTTCTATCCTTTTTCATTTTTAAACTAATTCAAAAAACCATCTCCAATAATAATTTGTTTTAGTGCTGCATTTTCGGTAAGCATTTCGTCTAATTTTTCGAAATGTTCGATAAGAAAATTGATCCTTTCAGTTTCTTTTCTAAATGTTAACATGGTTTGCTGCTGGGTTATTGTTAATCCCGATTTCTCTGCAAGTTTATAAGATTTGAGTTTTGATCTATAATAAATTTCCCAAAAATTATCTTCCAATTTATAATTTACTTTATCAATAATGTTCTCGAATTTTGATTCCATTTTTTCTAATAATTCATCATTCACCTGGTTAAACGAATCTTTATATTCCTGGATATTGGCAATATAGTAACCGTCGGCATGCATTTCATAATTAAGTATATTAAATCTTTGTTCACCTTTTACTATAATATCCATTTCTCCAGTTAAATATTTTTTTAATACTTTGGAAATAGTAACATAAGTACCAATTTTAGAAATTTCATTTTCGATAAGTGCTGTTACTCCAAAGCCGGTTTTTTCTTGAAGACAGAAATTAATCATCTTCTTATATCTTTTTTCAAAGATATGCAAAGGATATTTTGATAATGGAAAAATAACTAGCTTTAATGGAAATATTGGAATCACAGAATTCATAATAATATTATTATTTTTATTAATAATATGATAAAAATTGAACTCGGTAAAGTCAAAAAATAAAAAAGAAAAAATATAAAATTGAATTTGGTTGATCAATTAATAAAAAAAGCCGCTACAGTTATAGCGGCTTAAATAACAAATCTAAAAAAAATTATTTTACTGAAGAAAACTTAGAAGCTACTTCGTCCCAATTAACAACGTTCCACCAGTTTTCAATATATTCAGGCCTTCTATTTTGGTATTTCAAATAATATGCATGTTCCCAAACATCCAAACCTAAAATAGGAATTCCTTTTTGCTCAGCAACATCCATAAGCGGGTTATCTTGGTTTGGAGTAGAGGAGACAACCAGTTTACCGTTCTGAACGATAAGCCAAG
Source organism: Bacteroidota bacterium (assembly GCA_023475265.1). Taxonomy (GTDB): domain Bacteria; phylum Bacteroidota; class Ignavibacteria; order Ignavibacteriales; family Ignavibacteriaceae; genus FEN-1297. Next base: position 5,940 of record JAMCWE010000029.1, on the reverse strand, counting down.
CCCATCCAGAACCGAATCTAGTTGCAGCAGCGTTTGTAAATTTTCCTTTAAATTCTTCAAAATTTCCAAAAGCGGAATTAATTGCTTCAGCTAATTTGCCGGTAGGTTTACCGCCGCCGTTTTTCTTCATAATGTTCCAAAATAAAGTATGGTTATATCCACCGCCGCCATTATTTCTAACTGCAACAGGAAGTTTGGATATTTCTTTAAACAATTCTTCATAAGATTTGTTTTCTAAATCTGTCCCGGTTACTGCATTATTCAAGTTTGTAACATATGCATTATGATGTTTTGTATAATGAATTTCCATTGTCATTTTATCGATATAAGGTTCAAGAGCATCATAAGAATATGGTAGCTTTGGAAGTTCAAATTTTGCCATTTTATTCTCCATTATTAATTATTAAAATATTTTCTAGTGAAATGTGCAGAATGAAAATTGGATTCAATCTAAAATAATTACAGTGATTTAAATAGCTGTAAAAATATTAATTATTTAGACACTAAACGATTCACCGCATCCGCAAGTTTTAGTCGCATTAGGATTATTAAAAACAAATCCTTTTCCGTTTAATCCATCAGTAAAATCTAATTCAGTTCCGGATAGATAGAATAAGCTTTTACCATCGACAAATAATTTCACACCTTTTTGTTCAATTATTGTATCGCCTTCTTTAGTTTCGGCATCAAAACCAAGAGTATAAGTTAATCCTGAGCAGCCACCGCCTTTAACACCAACTCTTAATCCGTAATTCTCAGGAACGTTATTTTCATTCATTATGTTTTTAACTTCACTTGCTGCTTTTTCAGAAATTTTAATTTCAGTTTCAAATTGAACATTTTCCATTTGTCGTTTCCTTATTACCAAATTAAATATGAAAAAATAATTAATAAATTGTTAAGTTTTAAATCACTTGTAAACTGAATTCTTTCGAATTATGATTTATCTGGTACTGACATCACAAATTCTGGATAATTTAATCTCCAACCATTTTGATTTACTTTTATGAAGATTCCTTCATGTTCTAAAAACGTTCCAATTCGTTTAGCTAAAATTTCTGCTTCACCAAATTGAATTTTTATTCCTTTATTTTCTAAAAACTTTACAATTCCAAATTGTAAATCTCTAAAGAAAAAATTTGAATTATGAAACATCGGATATTTTGCTTTTAAGAATTGAAGAAAAATTTTATAATCACTCGAAATTAAATCTAAATATTCCACAGTTTATCCCTGCTCTTAAGTTTATAAATATAAGCATAGTTAAAATTATTCAACGTACAATCAGTTTTAATAATCATATATTAAAATAGAAAAGTTATTCTTTTAATTCTTTTGCAATTGAGATACTTCTTAAATAATTAACTATCTCTACAATTTTATTAATTGAATAATCGATTTCTTCATCTGAATTGAACCGGCCTAGTCCGAATCTTATTGAAGAATTAGCTTGCTCATCAGTCAAGCCAATCGCTTTTAAGATACGACTTGGTTTTAAAGTTGCAGAATTACACGCCGAACCGGTTGAAACGGCAATTTCTTTTAAGTTTGATAAAAAATCATTTGATCTAACATATTTAAATAGCAAATTTAAATTATTTGGAAGTCTATTTTCCATAGAACCATTTATTGTTACATCTTCTAAATTTGAAATCAATCCATTATATAATTTATCGCGCAACTTTTTTATTCTTACAGATTCATCTACCATTAAACGTGAACAAATTTCAACTGCTTTACCAAAGCCAACGATTCCCGGAACATTCATTGTACCAGGGCGAATGCTATTTTCTTGTTTACCACCAAAAATTTGAGGAACAATTTTTACTCTGGGATTTCTACCTCGGATATATATTCCGCCGATTCCTTTTGGTCCGTAAATTTTATGCGAAGTGAATGAAGCTATGTCAACATTGTTTTCTTCAACATCAAAAGGAATTTTTCCTAATGCTTGAGTCGCATCTGTATGAAAAATAATTCCGTGTTCCTTGCAAATTTTTCCAATCTCAGTAATATTATTTATTGTTCCAATTTCATTATTCGCGGTCATTATCGAAACCAAAATAGTTTTATCAGTTATAGAATCTTTCAATTGATTGAGATCGATAAAACCATTTCGATCAACCGGAAGATAAGTTACCTCAAATCCTTTTTGCTCTAGAACATGAAGTGAATCATTTCCTGCGCTGTGTTCAACAACAGTAGAAATTATATGATACCCTTTATTCGAATATGCTGCTGCAATTCCAAAGTGTGCAAGATTTATTGATTCAGTTGCGCCGCTTGTAAAATAAATTTCCTTAGGTTCAGCATTAATAAAATTTGCAATGGTCTTTCTTGAATATTCAACAGCGCTTTCGGCTTCCCAGCCAAATGAATGATTTTTACTTGAAGCATTACCAAACTTTTCAAGGAAGTAGGGTCTCATTGCTTCAAATACTTCCGGATCAACCGGCGTAGTTGCGTGGTTATCTAAATAGATCGGAAATTTCATTACTCTTAAATATTTTATAATGTAAAGGCCAAACCAAAACTATCTATTTATGATCGAAGATTCAATTCTAAACTTTTACTAATAATTAATTCTTAACTAAAAGAGATAAATTTTTCCATGATATTCTGAAACCATTCCTACTTTTAATCATCGTATTGTTTGAGAGTTTTAAATTATAAGAAATTTTAATAAAGAAATATTTTTTCTAATTAATCAAAAAGGTAGAAAATGTTACGAACAAATTTGAAACACATCTTGTCAGAAAAAGAATTTAAAGAAGTTCTTGATCAAAATGAAAATGTAATGATATGCTGCGGAAGAATGGGGCCAATGTGCATCCCGGTTTATGGAATAATGGAAGAAATTGAAGGCGAATATAAAAATGTAGCTTTTAGAGATCTCGAATTTGACGCGCCGCATTCCCACGTAATTACAAATTTACCCGAATGCAGCAGCTTTTATGGAATTCCTTTCACAGTTTATTTCAAAAAAGGTAAGGTTGTAAAGGCCACAAGCAGTATACAAACAATGGAACAAGTTACCGAAATATTAAATAATAATTTTGGTAAAGAATAATTTTTTATTTAAATAAATATTTAAGCTATAATTATGGACAATTATAATTTTGATGTAATTGTTATTGGTGGAGGCCCTGCCGGATTAACGGCAGGCATTTATATATCACGTGCAAAAATGAAAACGTTGATCATCAATGAAGGTACTGCTGGCGGTCAAATGATATTAACGCATGAGATTGCCAATTATCCCGGAGTTGAAAGCACCAGCGGCTATGAGCTTGCAAATATTATGAAGAATCAAGCAAAAAGTTTTGGCTGCATAATTAGATCCAATGTTCGAATTACAAATCTTAATTTTGATGGTGATATTAAAACTGTTGAAGTAAATTATAAAGATATATATTCTGCACCTGCAATAATTCTTGCAACTGGCGGACGATCAAGGTCATTAGGTGTTCCTGGAGAAGATGATTATAAGGGTAAAGGGATTTCTTACTGTGCAACTTGCGATGGAGATTTTTTCCAAGATAAAAAAATAATTGTAGTCGGCGGAGGAAATTCTGCGCTTGAAGAAGCAGTTTCATTAACCAAATATGCAGCGTCAGTTACAATCATTCACCAGTTCGATAACTTTCAGGCTTTTCCACATGCAGTTGAAGAAGCAAAGAAGAATCCTAAAATAAATATTATAATGGAATCGAAAATAATTGAGTTCTTAGGTGAAGAATCTTTAAAGAAAGTTTATATCCAAAATCAAAGAACATATGAAATCTCAGAAATGAATATTGACGGCGTGTTTATTTTTATCGGATACAAGCCGAATACTGAAATGTTTAAAGACAAAATTGAATTAAACCAGTGGGATGAAATTATAACGAAAGAAAATTTAGAGACAAATGTTCCGGGAGTTTTTGCGGCAGGGGATTCTATTAAAAAAAGATATAGACAAATAACCACTGCGGTAGCAGATGGAACTATCGCTGCACTCAGTGCAGTTGAGTATGTAAATAATTTGAAAGTACTCAGTCAAGCATAAAGTCAAACTGCGGTACTATCAGTACAGTCATAAAAATATCTTTTAATAAACTTCACGTTTTAAAATCCTATTTGTACAAAATAAATTGTAATTATTTTTGTAAATTAGAAACCAATAGCAGTATTGGATTGTCTAATGAATAAATGAAGTGCGGTGTTTTTATGAGAATTAAAATAATTCTTGCACTGAGTAGTTTATTTTTATTTTACCAATCGATTTATTGTCAATCGGTGAATCCCGATACTTCATCCTACAATAATAATGAAAACGTGTTTGATGAAAGTAATGCAACCGGGGATAGCGTTGTATATTATAACCCTTCATATTACAGTATTAAAATTGATGCCGGATATTCAGTAAAAGACAATCTAATTTTACCTTATTTTACAAAACAAGAATATCTAAATATTAGCTATAGTATTTCCAATTTTGTTTTCCCGCTGGAAATTTATCCAACTCAAGTCGGATTATTCAACGAACTCGGAATTTATAATACTTCTGTTTACTTAAATATAGGTCCCGAGGCTAGGATTGAACGTCAATTTTATTTTATACCATATCTAGGTGTTTCTTTAATTCCCTTTTCTAAATATGACAACCAAATGGTTTTCATTTATTATGCTGGTATTTCAACGGGTTGTTTTATCAGCTTAGATGATCAAACAAATTTAATTATTGAAGGAGGGACTGATCTTATAAAGTTTAAGCAAGATCAAAATAATTTTTACTTAAAAATTGGTATCGGATTTAATTTATATTATCCTTTGTAATTTCCCATTTGATAAAATATTTAAATGCTTTAATAAATAATAAAATCAGATAATGGATTACAGCATCAAAAAGAAATTATTTCTAATAGTAATTTTCTCAATAGCGATGGGCATTTTTGAAGCTATTGTTGTTGTATATCTAAGGAATATATATTATCCAGATGGGTTCCAATTCCCATTGACAGTTATTCCTGATCATATAATTAAAGTCGAGTTACTGCGTGAAGTTTGTACGATGATAATGCTTCTTTCAGTTGCTTGGATTGCAGGAAGAAATAAGCTGCAGATCTTTTCATATTTTCTTTTCAACTTTGCAATATGGGATATTATTTATTATGCCGGATTAAAACTCATATTAAATTGGCCGCCGTCTTTATTTACCTGGGATATTCTTTTTTTAATTCCTATTCCGTGGCTGGGACCTGTAGCTGCTCCAATAATTTCATCTATAACTATGGCAACAATGGCAATATTGTTTTTATATCTTCAAAAACGAAACAATGATTTTTATCTTAAAAAAATCGAATGGATACTGATATATATTGGCGCACTGCTAATATTTATTTCATTTATTTGGGATTATGCTGATATAATAATATCCAATAATCTTTTAGACAATATATTCTCACTAACTAAGAACCCCTTATTTAATAATATCATGTCCAACTTTGTTCCGGAGAGTTATCATTGGAATTTATTTATCTTGGGATTACTCACTATTTCTATTTCTATTTTTTTAATATTCAAAAGAAATAGTTTTAAGAAAAAATAAATCAAAAACCTTCAGTAATATCCCATCTCCTATAAAATAATATTCAATCAACCTATGACTTGTATTACAAAATATTTAAATCAATTTCTGTTAATTATTACATGAATAATGATGGTTATTAGCTTATAATATTTGATTAAAATTAGGTAAATAAGGAAAGGAAATATTTATGCATTTGACGAAGTTGAAAATATCGAAATTGATTTTAATTATCTCAGCTTTATTTCTTGTTTTATCCATCAGCAATTATGCTCAAGATAGAGAGGAAGAACATCACGCTAATGGTCGCCATGAAGGCTGGCAGAAACATCACGAAGAAGAACACCACGATCAAGGATTGCATAAAGGTT
>JAMCWE010000119.1 GCA_023475265.1 Bacteroidota bacterium | reverse complement strand
CGGATATTTATTTTAAGACTAAGTTATCTGCCATTTATATAGTTTTTAATCCTCCGTTTTATAAAGTAGAAGTTGGTGATTTCAAAAATATTGATGATGCAAAAAACATGAGCTTTCAATTAAAGCAAACAGGCTATATAGATGCAAGAGTTATCAATGAGACAATTAATGTTTTCAAATAAATAATTCACTTTATGATAAAGATTTTGAATAACCCTTCCCAAATTATTACCGTTGATACATTTGGTAAAAATTATAAAAGAGGAAAAGAACAAAATGAATTAAATATTCTAACAGGCCACTCTTTAATCATTGAAGATGATATAATAAAAGATCTTGTTCCAAATTCAATTGTAAAAAATTTAGAATGCGATGAGATCGTTGATATTAAAAATAAAATTGTTCTTCCGGGATTTGTTGAATGCCATACGCATACTGCTTTTTCTGGTTCAAGATCTGATGAGTTCAGAGATAGGTTAAAAGGAATTTCATATGAAGAAATTGCAAATCGCGGCGGCGGCATAAATAAAACGGTAAATGCAGTTCGAAATTCATCAGTAAAAGAATTAGTTGATAAAATATCTCCTCGTATCGATTATTTTATGTCTCAAGGAATAACTTCATTGGAAATCAAAAGCGGGTACGGGTTAGATTTTGAAAATGAAATTAAATTGTTAAAGGTTATTAACTATTTAAATGAAAAATATCCAATTGATATTATTCCTACATTTTTAGGCGCTCATACTTACCCGGAAGAATTTAAAGAGAATCATAAAACATATTTGAATCTGCTCATTGATGAATTACTCCCATTCATTTCTCAAAATCATCTGGCAAAATTTTGTGACGGCTTCTGCGAAAGTACGGCGTTTTCAGTTGATGAAATTGAGGAATTTTTTACAAAAGCAAAATCATTAGGATTAGATTTGAAAATTCATTCCGATCAATTTAATAGATTAGGAGGGATTGATTTAGCTTTAAAGTATAACGCAGTTAGCGTTGATCATCTTGAAGTTATAAATGATGCAGATATCAATAAACTAGGTTCATCTGAAATTGCGTGTGTTTTACTTCCAGGTGTTTCATTCTTTTTAAATCATCAATATGCGCCGGCAAGAAAATTAATTGATAATAATTCAATAGTCGCTTTATCAACTGACTATAATCCTGGCTCTTCAAATATCTGCAATTTAAATTTGATTATGAGTCTTGCAGCAATTAAAATGGGAATGACAATTGAAGAGACAATTTCTGCCGTAACAATAAATGCTGCAAAAGCTATTGGATTAAATGAAGAACGCGGCAGTATTGAAATTGGTAAAAAAGCTGATCTAGCTATCTTCGAAACAAATGATTACTCAGACATTGTTTATAATGTTGGTAGGAATTTAAATTACATGACAATTAAAAACGGTGAAATTATTTATATTGCCGAATAAGAAAATTAAAAATTGGGATCACATTAATAATAGTTTTGACTTTTGACTATTTTTCAACTAAAACACTTAAAGGGAAAAAATGAAATCTTATTTAATATTTATCATATCGCTATTAGCTATAACAATCTCTTATTCTCAAACTCCAAAAGTAAAAACCGGAATTGAAGTTTTGCGTGATCAAAATTTCAAAATTCTAGAAGGCAAAAAAGTTGGCTTAATTACAAATCCAACCGGTGTGGATTCAAAGCTGCAATCAACTGTCGATATTCTTTATCATGCAAAGAACGTAAAGCTGGTTGCATTATTCGGTCCGGAACATGGAGTTAGAGGAGATTATTCTGCCGGTGCTTATGTCGAATCATATACTGACAAAGAAACCGGTTTACCTGTTTATTCCCTTTATGGCAAAACAAGCAAACCTTCTAAAGAGATGCTGAAAAATATTGATGTTCTTGTTTATGATATTCAAGATATCGGCTGCCGTTCTTATACTTATATCAGCACGATGGGAAAAGCTATGGAAGCGGCTGCAGAGAATAATATCCCTTTGGTAGTACTTGATCGTCCCAATCCTCTTGGTGGAAATATCGTGGAAGGTAATTTAGTTGAAGATGGTTTTGAATCTTTCGTTAGCCAATTCAAAATTCCTTATGTATATGGATTAACTTGCGGCGAGCTTGCAAAATTATTGAATGATGAAGGTATGTTGAAGAATGGTGAGAAATGTAATCTTACAGTTGTTCCAATGAAGGGATGGAAAAGAAAAATGTCATTTGAAAATACTGGACTGCCCTGGGTAATGACTTCTCCGCATATTCCACATTTTGACACTCCGGAATATTACGTAGCTAGCGGAATGATGGGAGAGCTTGGAGTTTTAACTGAAGGTGTCGGCTACACTCTTCCCTTCCAGATTTTTGCTGCCGAATGGATTGATGCCGATTCATTAGCAAATAAAATGAATGACCTCGGACTTAAAGGTGTACTTTTTAGGCCAATAAATTTTAATCCATTTTATGGTAGAGATAAAGGAAAAGAACTTCATGGAGTTGAAATTTATTTCACTGATTATCATAAAGTTAATTTAATGAGCTTACAATTTTTATTTATGCAAGTGCAAACTGAAATGTATCCCGATAAAAATCCTTTTAAACTTGCTGATCAATCAAGAATCAATTTCTTTGATAAAGTTTGCGGTACTTCAAAAGTAAGAGAACTATTTTCGAAAAATATGAAATATGGGGACGTGAAAGATTTCTTAAATAAAGATGTGAAAAGTTTCAAACAATTATCGAAGAAGTATTATTTATATCATTAATGTTTTAGTTACTGATACTTACTTTTCATTACTAATTTTCAAAGGACATCTTAGATAATTATTTGAACTTAAAATTTAGATTTGTCTGTATCCATCTAGCGCGAAGGCTTAAAGTATCAGGGTAAAAAGAGAATTGTTCAGAAGGTTTGAATGGATATGGTTTTCCATAAGTATAAGTCTTACTGCTGTCGGTATCATAAAAACCCCATAAAAAATATTTTCCAGGTTGTATTCTTTCAAAGCTATATTTTTTAGAATTCTTAAGCTGCTGTTGATATGCAATTTTTTCTTCATCAATTCCCTGCAGCACAAGATAAGGATTTTTCTGAGTATCGCAATTTTCTAAAGTACCGGAAATTCCTGTAAAATCTAATCCGTTTATAGTTCTAAATTTATATTGATAAACCGAATCAAAAGCATTGCCTGCAGCATCTTTAAATCCGTTTAGATTAAGTTTTATTATATAATCAGAATTGGCTTCCAGTTTTTGCTTAGGAATAATTTTAAATGATGCGTCATCTAAAAAATTAACATTAAATTGAATTTGTTTTTTGGAAGTGTCAGTAAAAGTTATATATTTTTTTGCTGCTGATGAATCAAATGCATCGTTAAAATAAAATGAGAATATCGGATTTAGATAATCAACGTTTGATGAGAAATTCTGGGGAACAATTCTTATAATATCAGGTTTTGTTGTATCAGCTTTTTCATTCAAACTGATTTGTACAAAATCATTTATAAAATAATTGCCGAATTTATCTTTTATCGAATCAGCAATTAAATAGACTTCATCTTTCGAAGGCAAATTTTCGTTTGTCACTAAAACTAATTCTGTTGGTTTCGTATTTCCTTTGAACGCATAAATAGGCTTTACACTTTTTTTTGTAGTCGAATCAATAATAAAAAAATTATTTGATCTAACTATTGAATTATCAAATTCTTTTGTAAAGTTTACCAATATGTGAAATTTGTCAGTCATTGATGCACTTACAAGCCGTGGTTTAACTGTATCTAATTTTGTTAAAAAGAAATTTAATCCTTCATACAATGTATCTTTATCTGTTAAAGTAATATCGTTTGAAGTCATTCCAATTTCATCTTGATCAGGCTGGTAGATCAAATCTTTATATTGATCTCTGACCGCAAAAACTCTATAAGTCGCTGAAGCTAATCCAAGCAATTTAAAAGTACCGTCACTGCCGGTTTGCGAAATATAATCCGGTTTCCTAACCATTGGATTGGCAGCGCTGTCTCCAATTGTATAGGCAAAAATCATTATTCCCTCTGGTTTATTATCAAAAACTTTTCCTTCAATTTCCCCTTTGTCTATTTTATTTCCTGTTGAAAAAGTTAATGTAAAAGCTTGCGACATCTTGTTGTGATTGTTAAAATCTTGAAGATCTGTTCCAATAGTAAAAACATAAGTTACATTTTTCTTCAGCTGATTTGGGAAATAGATTTTTACAGAAGTTCCGGTCCAATCAAACTGTAAGTCACCGTCGATTGCCGGCGAAATAAATAAAGCATCTTTCAGAGTTCGCTTTTCAATGTACTTTGAAAAATCAAATTCAATATGATCATCCGAAAAATTTGTAGTTCCATTTGAGGGATAAACCTCCACAATCTTTGGTGGAACCGTATCTACAGCTCCTCCGCCAGGAGGAAGTTGATTAGCACAATTTGATAACAATAATCCGGTGAAGAATAGTATGATATGTTTTAATTTATTGGACAATATAAAATGCGAATTCTTTAGTAAAAGCGTAATACGAAAATGGCAAAGTTTATCTTAAAATAAAACAACAAGAATTATTTTTTTAAAGTGTCAAGCCACTTTCTATATTTATTGGCATTTTGCAGATGCTCTTGAAAATTAGTAGAGAAATGATGTCCGCCATTTCCATTTGCAACAAAATACAAGTAATTATTTTTATTCGGAAACAGCGCTGCTAAAATAGCAGCTTTATCCGGATTGTTTATTGGGCCTGGAGGCAGGCCTGAATGCTTATAAGTATTATACGGAGATTTTATTTGCAAGTCATTAAAATTAAGTCTTCCCCACTTACCTTTCTTGGCAAATTCAATTGTTGGATCAGCTTGCAATTTCATTCCTTGTTTGAGCCGGTTGTAATAAACTCCGGCAATAATAGGCATCTCGGATTTTTTATTCGTCTCGCCTTCTACTATTGATGCAACAGTAATTATTTGAGGAATTGTATATCCATTTTTTTTTGCTCGTTGTTTTAACGAATCAGACATAAATTTATGAAAGCCGCTGTATAAAATTCTTAACGCTTCATCAACAGAGCTTCGCTCGTAAATAAAATAATGTCTTGGAAGAATATATCCAAGCATAGACGGAGAATTAATTCCTAGAGAATCTAAAAAGAATCTATTTCGAGATAATGATAAAACTTCAGCCGAATCAATAAATGTATCATGCTGTAGCGTTGATGCAACATATTCTAATGTTGATCCTGGAATAATAGTAACTAATTTTAAAAGATCGCCTTTACCTTTCATGAAATAATCAAGCAAATCTAAATAGCTTAATCCGTTAGGAATTGAATATCTGGCAGCTTTTATTTTTTTTTCAGCGCCATAAATAAAAGCGGCAATTTTAAAATTTGTCTTACTCGGAATAATACCTTTGGAATAAAGATCATTTGAAAGTTCAGAAAGTGTTTCGCCTAATTTTAATTCAACTTTTATTGGAGAAGTTGATTTATAATAATTCGGCGTAAAGAAAGTAGAATACAAAACACCAAGTATAATCAAAAAGAAAAAAGCAACAATGAAAAATTCTTTTTTGGACAAAAGTTTATTAAAACCTTTCTTAATCTTCTTCCCGGATATTTTAAATATTTTGCCTTTGTCTAATTCTTCTCTTTGAATGGCTCTTGATTCATCTAAAATTCGTTCGTAAATCCTGAGCAATGCTTCTTTGGTTAATGGTTCTTCCGTCAATGATGATATTCGTTGACTAATTTCCTTTTCTCTTTTAGGATTGTAAGTCGCAAGATTCATTGATTGTTTTACTCGTCCGATTAAAACAGAATGTAATGTGCGCTTTACTAAAAGCTTTACTAATTGTTTATCAATATCATCAATACCATCACGAAGCTTTTTTAATATTTCCTCCCTTTCTTCTTTGCTAAGTGAATTTAATTCGTTCTCAATTTTATTTATTAAATTTTCCATCAAGTAATCTATCGTATTATATAATTCAGAATCTTATTAGAAATTATTTTTTGAATATTCAACTATATTTTAATTTTTCTAAACTTTAGGCGAAATGTTCTTTTGCTAAACTAGGAAAGGGACTGAAATTTAATTTTGATTCATAGCCTAATTCATAAAGCTTCAAACCTCTGAATGCAATCATTGCAGCATTGTCACCGCAAAATTCCATCCTTGGAATTACAACTTTTTTATTAAACTTATTTCCTAATTCAATTATTGAATTTCTTAAAGATTGATTCGCTGCAACTCCACCGACAAGGGAAATTGAATTTACTTCAAGATTATTTAATGCCTTCTCAGTATTTTTTATCAAAGCTCTTACAACTGCTTTCTGAAAAGATGCTGCAATATCCGCTAAATCATTTTCGGGAATATTTTTTTTAATCGTATAATTATTTTGAACATATCTCAGAACTGAAGTCTTTAACCCGCTGAAAGAAAAATTGTAAGGATCTTTTAATTCTGCAATTGGAAATTTTATTTTCTTTGGATTTCCATTTTCAGAAGCACCTTGAATTTTTGGTCCGCCAGGATATCCAAGTCCAAGCAGCTTAGATACTTTATCAAAAGCCTCGCCAGCTGCATCATCAACCGTTGATCCTAATTTATGAATTTTTGAAAAACTTTCAACTAAAAGTAAAAGTGTGTGTCCGCCGGAAACAACTAAAGCTAAATAAGGAAATTCCGGTTTTTCTTCCATTAAAAATCCGGAATAAATATGTCCTTCAATATGATTAACCGCTACAAATGGCTTTCTCATTGAAAATGCCAAACCCTTAGCAAATGTTAAACCGACCAATAATGCGCCGATTAATCCGGGTCCAGCAGTTGAACATATTAAATCAATATCGTTAAGAGTTAAATTCGATTTTTCAAGAGCATCTTTTATTAACGGAATGATAATTTGTAAATGTGCCCGACTGGATAATTCCGGAACAACTCCGCCATATTTGGAATGAAAATCTTGAGATGAAATTAAATTAGCCAGTAATTTCTCATCAGAAATTATTGCAACTGAAGTTTCATCACATGAACTTTCTATACCTAAGACATTCATTTCTTTAATGAAAATAAACTTTTAAAAACATATCCTGCTATTTGAGGATTTTCTTTCAATCTTCTTACTGAATATGCATACCAATCTTTACCGAACGGAACATAAATTCTAATTTTGTGACCGGCAGAATTTATTTTATCTCTTAGATCTTCTCTAACACCAAGTAACATTTGAAATTCAAACTTATCATTCGTCAGATTTAATTCCTTAACAAGTTTTGATGCGTTATTAATAAGATATTCATCATGAGTTGCAATACCAATATAATTTCCTGTCTTTAATATCGCTTCTAATATCTTTAAATAATTTTCTCGAATTACTTGTTTTTCCTTATAAGCAATGTTTGGTGATTCAATATAAATTCCTTTACATAAACGGTAATTTGTTCCCAGCTTATTCAAAAGAATTACATCGTCATACGTTCTCTTTAAATAAGCTTGAATTACTACACCAACATTATCATAGTTATTTCTCAACTTTTTATACAAGCTGAATGTTAAATCTGTGTATGGTGAATCTTCCATATCGATACGAACAAAATTATTATTCTCTCGCGCTTTCTCAATAAGCTCTGATATTTGTTTCAGAGCAAAATTTTCATCGATTGCTAATCCCATTTGAGTTGGCTTGATTGAAAGATTAGCTTTTAAATTATTCTTTGCTATTGTTGCTAAAACTTCAAGAGCTTTATTCTTTGCTGATACAGCTTCTTCTTTATTTTTTACCGATTCACCTAAAACATCTATGGTTGCATAAATGTTTTTTTCGTTTAGTTTTTTTACCAGTTCAACTGCATTGTCCAATGTTTCGCCGGCAATATATCTTTTGGAAAAAAAGCCGACCATAGCTTTTGGCATTAACTGGACAATCGCTACAATAATTTTGTTAAAGAACGACACAGTAGACTCCTATCTATAAGTTTCCTCTATTTAGTTATTTTTATTTTTCTGTTTAAGTAGTTCATCAGAATATTTTCTAGTTCCAATAACAAAAATTTTATAATTCAAAATTGTCAATCAATCTTCTTTAACTTGATCTTGAACTTAAACTTTTCTACAATTTTAACTCTTAAATGTTTTGCCAGCCTCATATGTTCCGAATTCTTTTATGCTTAACGAAATCTCTGCCAAATGGTTTAGAGCTTTCTTAATTTTGTCATCGGAAAGGCTGCCTTTCATATCAAGATAAAAATTATATTCAAATGGTTTATGTGGTATTGGCCTCGACTCAATTTTAAGCAAATCAATATCCCGCAAAGCAAAAACACTCAACGCTCTGAATAAAGCGCCAGGCATACTTTTAAGCTCAAAACATATTGAGGTTTTGGGATTCTTAAATTCTTTATGAATTTGCTTTTTACTTATTGCTAAAAATCTAGTATAGTTCTCTTGATTATTCTGGATATTGCTTTTCAAAATTTTTAGCTTGTAAATATCTGCTGCTTCTCTGCTTGCTATAGCAGCAGCTGGAATTACTTTATCATTCATTAACATTAAAGCAGAACCTGCTGTATCGTAAGCCGGAACTAATTCAGCATTTTTTAATGTCTTCAAAAATATAGAACATTGCCCCAAAGCTTGCGGATGCGAATAAATTTTTTTTAATTCATTTAATTCATAGTTCTGATTTGCAAGCAAGTGGTGATTTATCTGAAGGTTTAATTCACCGATTATTGTTAGTGAATATTGAAGAAGTAAATCGTAAGATTCAAACACACTTCCATATAAAGAATTTTCAATCGGAATTACGCCGTAGTCAACATGATTATTTTTTACTTTAGTAAAAACATCTTCGAAGGAAAATGAAGGTGAAATTTGAATATTTTCGCTGAACATTTTTTTAGATGCAGTTTCGCTAAAAGCGCCGCGTTCACCTTGGAAGGCAATTTTAAGCATTTGTGGTCAATAGTCCTTTTAGAATATTAATTAATAGAAGGGCTTTATTCTTTAAATCATCTATCCCATCATTGTTTTCAAAAACAAAATCTGCTCGTTTCATTTTTTCAATATCCGGTATTTGGTTGTCATTTCTTTTTAGAAATTGTTCTCTGGACAAATTATCTGATTGCGTTTTTCTATTCATTCTTATCTTTTCGGTTGCTGTAACTAATACAACATAATCAAAAAGATTTTCCATGTTCGCTTCAAAGATCAGAGCCGCCTCTGCCGCTACAATATCATTATTTTGCAAAATTTCTTCCGCTAAGATATTAACTTTTTTAATAACTTTGGGATGTACGATTGAATTAATTTTTTGAACATTCTGAGGATTCGAAAAAACCTTCTCAGCAATAAATAATTTATTTGGTTTACCGTTTACAAATGATTCTTTCCCAAAAGATTTTATAATGTTTTCTTTTATCTCTTTATCTGTCTCCAATAACTTTTTGGATTCGTTATCCACATTTATTATTGGAATCCCAATTTCATTTAGGTAACTGCAAAATGCTGACTTTCCGGAACCAATGCTGCCGGTAACTGCAATTTTTATTTTTCCTTTTTTGATCATAAAAAATTTTGCGGTTGGATTTAGCAGGGTATTTCTACCCCGCTTAAATTATCTCGCGAAGCTTATTTTTCTGACTTCTCTAATTACTGTAACTTTAATTTGACCGGGATATTCCATTTCGTTTTCAATTTTTGCGGCAATATCGTGAGAAAGTTTATCGGCAACAAGATCATCAATTTTGTCATGCTCAACTACAACTCTTACTTCTCGACCTGCTTGTATAGCATAGGTTTTTGCTACTCCTTCAAAAGATTTTGCCAAAGCCTCTAGATTTTCAAGACGCTTAACATATCCTTCCAAAGGTTCTCTTCGAGCGCCTGGCCTTGCACCGCTAATTGCATCAGCAGCCTGAACTAATGGTGCAATTGGGTGTTCCATTTCTATATCTTCATGATGAGAACCAACAGCATTAACAACTATAGGATGCTCTTTATATTTTTTAGTAAGTTCATAACCAAGAAGCGCATGAGGGCCTTCCACGCTTTTATCAACGGTTTTTCCAATATCGTGAAGCAATCCAGCTCTTTTTGCAAGCACAGGATCCAATCCTAATTCCGAAGCCATTATTCCTGTTAGATATGCAACTTCAACGCTGTGCTGTAATAGATTTTGTCCGTAGCTGGAACGGTACTTCATTCTGCCAATATGCTTAATTAGTTCTTGATGCATATTGTGAAGTCCTAATTGTAATATAGTGTTCTCACCTTCATGAATCATTTCTTCTTCAAGTTCTTGTCTAACCTTTTCAACAACTTCTTCAATCCTTGCCGGATGAATTCGACCATCTGTAATTAATCTTTCCAAAGAAACGCGTGCAACTTCTCTGCGGAATTGATCAAATGATGAAAGTATTACTGCTTCAGGAGTGTCATCAACAATTACGTCAACACCAGTTGCGGCTTCAAAGGCTCTGATGTTTCGGCCTTCTTTGCCGATTATTCTTCCTTTCATTTCATCGTTGGTAATCTGAACAACCGAAACAGTTGTTTCAATAGAATGATCCGCTGCCGTCCTTTGGATTGCTTGCACAATAACTTTTTGTGCTTCTTTTTTAGCATCTAATTTTGCTTGGTCGTGAATTTCTTTTATAACATGAGAAACTTCTGATTTGGCAGTGTTAACCATATTTTCCATCAACATGTTCTTAGCTTCTTCAGCTGATAAACCGGAAATCTTTTCAAGTTTAGTATTCTGTTCTGCTTCTAATTTATCAACTTCTGCTAACCTGATATCTACGTTTCTTTTGAGATCGTGCAGCTCTTTTTCTGACTGCTTATTTTCTTTTTCTTTTTTTATTACTAAGTCAAATTTCTTTTCAATATTTTCTTCACGAACATTTAATTGCTTCTCAAGGTTGCTAATCTTTTGTCTTTTTTGATTTACTTCACTGTCAAATTCAATTTTCTTTTTATACCATTCATCTTTTACCTCTAACAGTTTTTCTCTCTTGATATTACTCGCTTCTTTTTGAGCTTCGGATACAATTTGTTTTGCTCGCTCTTCTGCCGATGCAATACTTTTTTTACCGACCTTAGAATTGAATAACCACCCTAAATAGAAAAATAAAGCTACAAGGACAATAACCATTGGTATTAACAATAACACATCCATTTTTCCTCCAATGTAGGGATTAAATATATAACCGCTCATGTCAGTCTCTGACTAATAAGGGGAAAAACCTCATTATATCAGTGTGGGAATCTGCCCGAACGCTTTTTACTTCCTCTGTCCTAATAAATTAGGATCCCGATAAAAATCGGGATGAGGCCTGCAATAGACGCCGAAAGTCAAACTCCCTATGTTATGAAAGTTAGTTTTTCATTTTATAGTGGACTGACAGAGCGGTATTAACTCTTAAGATGGGTCTGACATACTTGGTTCATTTAAAAGAAGCTTAATCTTTTTGATTTTATCTGATGCTTGAATTACAAATTCTCTATTTTTATTTTTTTCCAAAAAGAGATCATAAGCAATATTCAAACAAGCAATTATTGCAATAGTTTGCGCGGGTTGATCCGGCAATTCATCCTTTGTCTCTTCCATAACTTTATTTACATAAATAGCTAACTCTTTAGCTATTTCTTCATTTTCGACAAGTAAGGAATATTCTTTATCAAATATTTTGATTTTAAGCTTCTTTTTCTCTGTCATTTATGTTTTTTCCATCTAACAAACATTATTTTTAAGAACTTAATTCTTTCTAACGGTTTGTCTTTGTCAAACCGCAGAAAGATGATAATCTATTTTTGATATTAAATTTTGTAATCTAACTTTTAAATTTTCCCGCTCCTTTAAATTTAATGAATTAAATAAATTAATTTCACCCTCGTTGTTTTGACTGTTCGTTTCCTTCTCTAAAGAAGAAAGTTTTTGGGTTAAATATGTATTTTCGTTTTTTAATTGAATTAACTGGCTCTGCAATTCCGAATTTTGTTCTACAAGTTCTTGATTTTTATGAATTAAATTTGACAACTGCGCTTCTATAGAACTTAATTCACTTATTAGAATTTCATATTTAGTTAAATCTGCCATTTAGGCGCCTCTTAATATTGCACTAAAGTTCTTTGTAACTGCCTCTATTAAGTTATTAAAATCTTTTTCAATTTCTTCTTCAGTTAGAGTTCTTTCTTCTGAAAAGTACTCTAATGAGAATGCCATGCTTTTTTTATTTTTACCCAAAGATTCACTTTCAAAAAGATCGAATAGTTTAACCGATTTTAAAAGTTCCGAACTCGATTTCTTAATAAACTTTATTACTTCTTCGTAAGTTACGTAATTATCAAATATAAATGCAAAATCTCTTATTGATTTTGGGTACTTCAACGGTTCAACAAATTTTTTGGGATTCGCTTTTATCTTTTTCAGCTTTGTTAAATCAAGTTCAAAGCAATACACATCCTGCTGAATATCAAATTGTTTAAGAACTTCTTTTTTTACTTTTCCTCCGATACCAACTTCTTCTTTATCATAATTTTTGGTAAAGTAAAAATCGAAAATACTATCTTCATTGTGATAATATGAATCATTCAAAACATTGTCAAGCGAAATTTTTATTATTAAGCTATTTACAAAACCTTTCAAATCATAAAAGTCGACTGGCTTCTCAGCTGTATTCCACATCTTTTCATTTATTCTCCCTGTTAAGATAAAAATATGTTTTTGAACTTCGGTAAAATCATCAAAGCTTTTTATTTCTTCTTTACCAAAATTCTGATTGAAAACATTTCCTATCTCGAACAATCTTAAATCCTTTTCACCGACATTTAGATTTTGAGCAATAACTCCCAAAGCTCCCGGTATAAGTGAAGTTCTCAAGAAAGCCATATCTAAACTTTGTGGATTTAGAATTTGAATTTTATTTCCTGTTAACGAAGCAAACTGTTCTTTTTGCAATGGATTGTTTACCATCTCATAAAATCCTAACGAACAAGAATGATCCCGGATTGTATCTTCGAAAGCAGATTCATCAATTTTTTCTCCAAGTGAAATTGAAATTTTTGAAATTGTTGGGATATTATCGTATCCGTATATCCGTGCAATTTCTTCAATCAAATCAATCTCCCGCTCTAGATCTGGCCGATAAGTCGGGACTAAAAATCTATATTCTTTTTCCGATTCAAAAACAATTTTTAACCCAAGCTTCTTTAAAATCTGTATAATTTTTTCTTTAGGAATTTGATAACCCAAAATTTTAGATACCCGGTCAAATCTAAGGAGGACTTCTTTTTCTTTAATCTTTTCAGGATAGCAATCCAAAGCACCGTGAGCAACTTCTCCATCTCCCAAATTAGCAATCAACTGCGCTGCTCTTTCGGCAGCTAATAAAGTTGCACTTGGGTCAACCCATCTTTCAAATCTATATGAAGCTTCAGTACTTAATCCCAATGCCTTGGAAGTTCTTCTAATGCTGGAAGGATTAAAATGAGCGCTCTCAATTAAAATATTTTTAGTTGAATTATTTATTTCGGAATTTTCACCGCCCATTACTCCTGCAATAGCAACCGGCTTTTCTCCGTCGCAGATCATCAAAGTACCTTTGGGAAGTTTGCGTTCCTTTGAATCTAAAGTTGTAAAAACTGATTCCGCCTCAGTGCTTCTTACAACGATCTTTTGTCCTTCAAGCTTATCTAAATCAAAAGCATGAAGCGGCTGGCCTAATTCATACATTACAAAGTTGGTAACATCTACTATATTATTGATCGGTCGTAGCCCAATCTTAGTTAATCTTTTCTTTAACCATTCCGGAGATTCTTTTATAGTAACATTCTGAACAACTTTAGCAGAATATCTCGGACAATTTATTTTATCAATAATTTCAACCGAAGCTAGTTCTTTAACTTTATGAGTGGATTCTTGAATAGAAATTTCCGGCAGATGAAAACCTTTATCAAAAATTGAAGCAAGATCTCTTGCAACACCAATGTGTGAAAGTGCATCGGATCTATTTGGTGTAATTGCAATTTCTAAAATCGCATCGTCTAGCCCAAGTTCTTTTACAATTGACTTCCCGATATTAACTTCTTGTTTAAGAATCATTATTCCGGAATGATCATTACTCAATTCGAGTTCGGCTTCAGAACAAATCATTCCAAATGATTCTACGCCGCGAATCTTAGCTTTATTTATTTTAAACTTTCCGTTTGGAATGATCGTACCGATTGGTGCAAAAACAATTTTCTGTCCGGCTTCAACATTTGGCGCGCCGCATATTACTTGGAGATCCTCTGTGCCTGTGTTAACTGTACAAATAGAAAGCTTATCTGCATTTGGATGTTTCTTTTTATCCTTTACGTATCCAACAATAAAATCTTTATAAAGTTCTGCTTCATCAATTGAATCTTCAACTTCTAATCCGGACATAGTAAGTTTATGAATGATTTCCGGAATCGAAATATTACCAATATCAACGTAATCTTTTAACCAGTTTAATGAAACTTTCAATCTTATCTCCCGATCAAAACTGTTTTAAGAATCTGAAATCATTATCAAAGAAAACACGAATATCATCGATACCATATTTTAATAAGGCGGTTCTTTCTATTCCCATTCCGAATGCATATCCGGTGTACTGTTCATGATCATAATTCACATTATCAAAAACATTTGGATCAACCATTCCACATCCAAGTATTTCTAGCCAGCCGCTATGCTTACAAACTTTACATCCTTTGCCATGGCATAAAAAGCAAGTGATATCCATTTCCGCACTTGGTTCGGTGAATGGGAAAAAGCTTGGGCGAAATCTATATTTTAAATTCTCTCCATAAAATTGACGGGCAAAGGCAACAAGTGTTCCTTTTAATTCAGCAAAGGTAACGTCATTGTCAACATAAAGTCCTTCAACCTGGTGGAAGACACAGTAGCTTCTTGAACTTATTGCTTCATTCCGGTAAACTCTCCCCGGCATAATTGCTCTAACCGGAGGTTTGGTTTTTTCCATAATTCGGATTTGCACAGGAGAGGTATGAGTTCTTAGTAGAAACTCACTATTAATAAAAAAAGTATCCTGCATATCTCTAGCGGGATGATCAGGTGGAAAGTTCAATGCACCAAAATTATTAAAATCAGATTCAAGTTCCGGCCCTTCTATTACGGAAAATCCTAATCCTTTAAATATAGATTTAATTTCATCAAGAGTTTGAATGAGTAAATGCTTGCTGCCGATTGTTCTTTCAAAACTTGGCAGGCTCAAATCATATTTTTCAACAGATTCTTTCTCTAATGAATCTAAATGAATTTTTAAAGTATTAAATTTTTCGGTTATATCGTTACGGAGAGTATTGAGAACTTTTCCTAAAACAGGTTTTTCTTCTTTCGACGCATTCTTCAATTCATCGAATAGCTGAGAGACGAGACCATTTCTACTAAGATATTTTAACCTTAATTCCTCAAGTTGCTTTATATCATTTACAGTTGAGATATCTTGATTGAAATCGACATTAATCTTCTTGATTCTTTCATCAAGCATATTGGTAATTTTCAAGTTTATTTAAAATAATACCCCCTTGGAAAATTATTACATTTCCAAGAGGGCAAAAATTAATTAGCAGAGAATTTTACGATTTCTGTGAATGCTGATGGATTTTCTACAGCAAGGCTAGCGAGAACTTTCCGGTTAATATCTACTCCCTTATTACTTAAAGCATTTATAAGCTTTGAATAAGTAGTACCATTATCTCTAGCTGCTGCATTAATCCTTACAATCCAAATTTGTCTGAATGTTCTCTTTTTTAATTTTCTATCCCTGTAAGCGTGAGTCCATCCTTTTTCAACATGGTTCTTTGCAACGGTATAGACTTTACTCCTAGCACCCCAATAACCTTTGGCCTGCTGAAGTATTCTTTTACGTCTTCTATGTGAAGCTACTTTATTTTTTGAACGTGGCATTTTACCTTACCTCTTTCATTTTCATTATTGAAGCATGATCCGCATACGTCTTGAATCCTGTTCAGAAACAAGTGTTGATCGTCTTAGTTTTCTTTTTCTTTTTGTACTTTTAGAAGTTAGTATATGACTTTTATAAGCACTTTTTCTCTTATACTTACCGGATGCAGTTTTTCTAAATGTTTTTCCCGCACCGCTATTGCTTTTCATTTTTGGCATACTGCTTTCCTATTTAATTTGTCTTCTTACTTTTAATTTTTGTTGGAACTAAAATTACACTCATATTCTTGCCTTCCATCTTAGCCGGTGTTTCTACTTTTGCAACGTCTTGCACTTTTTCAACGAACCTACTCAACAATTCTTCGCCTTTCTCAACGTATGCCAATTCCCTTCCTTTAAACATAACAACAGCTTTTACCTTATTGCCTTCTTCAAGGAAATTGTAAGCATGTTTAGCTTTAAATTCAAAATCATGAATATCTGTATTCGGATGAAGTCTTATTTCTTTTAATAATGAAACTTGTTGATTCTTCTTTTGTATCTTTTCTCTTTTCTGCTGCTCGTATTTAAATTTTCCGAAATCCAATATTTTACACACAGGAGGTTTTGCCTGTGGCGCTATTTCAATTAGATCTTGACCTCTTTCATTTGATATTCTTAAGGCATCTCTTATAGTATATATTCCGAGCTGGGTTCCGTCTATATCTATTAGTCTTACTTTAGGAGCTCGAATCTCCTCGTTAATTCTCACTTCTTCTTTTTGAGCGATGGAAAACCTCTCTAAGTTGTTGTTTTACTTTTGTTTTTTATTTCATTATTAATATTATCAATAAATTCAGACAAAGACAAAGAACCTAAGTCACCTTTTCGATGTTTTCTAACAGAAATTGAGCCCGATGTTTGTTCTTTTTCTCCAATTATAAGCATGTAAGGAACTTTCTTAGTTTCCCAATCTCTTATTTTATATCCAATCTTTTCATTTCTCTCATCAAACTCTGCCCGAATGTTATTTTCTTTCAAAACGTTCAATACTGATTTTCCATAATCTATAAAATTTTGTGAAACTGGAATAACAGCAACTTGAACCGGAGCCAGCCATAAAGGAAATTCGCCGGCATAATGCTCAATAAGAACTCCAATAAATCTTTCAAGAGAACCGAATGGAGCGCGGTGTATAACTACTGGTCTATGCTTTTGACCATCGCTTCCCATATACTCTAAATTAAAACGTTCCGGCATAATATAATCAATCTGAACTGTTCCTAATTGCCATTTTCTTCCAAGTGCATCCTTAACCATAAAATCAATTTTGGGTCCATAAAAAGCTGCTTCGCCTTCGGCTATGTAATAAGTTAATCCCATTTGATCCGCAGCCTCTTTAATTTCTCTTTGGGCTCTTTCCCAAAGTCTAATATCGCCGCCATATTTTTCAGCATTGTCATCTCTAAATGACAATTGAGTTGTGAATTCCTGAAATCCCATCTGTCTAAACACAACCTGGATCAATTCTATTACATTACAAACTTCATCTTTTAATTGATCTTCTCGAACAAACATGTGTGAATCATCCACCGAGAAAGATCTTACTCTCGTTAAGCCGTTTAATTCTCCTGACTGTTCGTATCGATAAACAGTTCCAAACTCAGCATATCGAATTGGTAAATCTCTATAGCTCCTGGGTTTGGATAAATAAATTTGAAAATGGTGAGGGCAGTTCATTGGTTTTAAAAGATATTCTTCTTTACCATCTTCCAATTTCAAGGGAGGAAACTGACTATCTTTATAATAAGGATAATGTCCGCTTGTCTTATAAAGATTAATATTTCCAATATGCGGAGTTATAACTGGTTCATATCCTCGTTTCCTTTGTTCTTCACGAAGATAATTTTCAAGTGTTTCTCTTAGAATTGTACCTTTAGGAAGCCAAATTGGTAGACCGCTGCCAACAGCTTGCGTAATCAAAAATAATTCAAGCTCACGCCCAAGTTTTCTATGATCGCGTTTTTTAGCTTCTTCAAGTTGAATAATATATTCATCGAGCATTTTCTTTTTGGGAAAAGAAACGCCGTAAATTCTTTGGAGCTGTTTATTGTGCTCATCGCCGCGCCAGTAGGAACCAGATATATTTAAAAGCTTAACATATTTTATTTTGCCGGTTGAAGGCAAATGAGGACCTCGGCAAAGGTCTGTAAAATTTCCTTCTTTATATATGCTGATATTTTCTGATTTCTCGTCTATCTCTGATAAAATTTCTACTTTATAATTATCACCTTTTTGTTCAAATAAATTTACTGCTTCAATTTTAGCTAAATCTTGCCGAACGAAAGAATTATTTTCTTTCGTAAGCTCCATCATCTTATTTTCAATTTTTCTCAAATCATCTTCAGTTAGACCTGAGTTGATATCAATATCATAATAAAAGCCATTTTCAATTGCAGGTCCAACACCAAACTTAGCTTCAGGAAAAATTTCTTGAATTGCGTGAGCCATCAAATGAGAAGTTGAATGCCAATAAACTTCTTTTCCTTTATCGTTTTCAAATGTTAAAAAATTAATTGTAGCGTCGTTATTAATAGGAGAGTTTAAATCCTTAACAATTCCATTTATCTCAACAGCAAGAGCTTCTTCAGCTAATCTAGAAGAAATAGTTTCGGCAACTTTATAACCGGTAATTCCTTTCTCGAAATTTTTTATAGTGCCGTCCGGGAATGTAATATTTATTTTTTCCATAATATAAAATCTTAATAAAAAAAATCGGAGGTCACTCCGACTTTTGTGGGCTCTAGAGGAGTCGAACCTCTGACCTTCTGTACGTCAAACAGACGCTCTAACCAAACTGAGCTAAGAGCCCAGATAATTCACGATGTACAAAAATCATTAACAATTAAACTTGTCATTTTGAATTGTTAATTGATAATGCCGAAGTACCGAGAGCCGGACTCGAACCGGCACGGGTGTAAACACCCACAGGATTTTAAGTCCTGTGCGTCTACCAATTCCGCCATCCCGGCAAAATCTATCACCAAATCAAAGTTATCTAATATTGGTTAATTATTCATAGTAAGAAATGACCAACTATGAATTTTGTTCAAAATTAGCGTGTAAATATAGAGAAACAAAGATATTTTTGCAAGAAATGGAAAAGAATAATTAAATAATTTGAAAGATGAGCTTCGTCCAATATCCGAAGCTTCTTTCCAGACTTCAGGATATAATCCTTCATGGAGTGAATTTGTACCGGAATTAAATATTCAACCATCTGATTTCTTGATAACAAAACATCGATGGGGCGCCTTTTATGGAACTGAACTCGATTTGCAATTGAGAAGACGCAGAGTTGAAACAATTAAACTTTGCGGCATTGCTACAAACTTTGGAGTTGAAAGCACTGCAAGGTTTGCATTTGAATTTGGTTTCAATCAAATTTTTGTACTGGATGCAATGGCTTCCCGATCAAAGGAAGATCATGAATATCCGATCAAATATATTTTCCCAAGGCTTGGTTTAGTCCGTAGTACCGATGAAGGCTGAAAGCATTGTCATAAAATTATTAATGTAAAAGTACATTTCACAAAATCAGAATATCGTAAATTAAATGAGCAGCATTATCATTTAATTTTAAATCATAATTATTTAATCTTAATCATTCTCCTCTTTATTACACCTAATTTTTAACCTATATCTTTCTGTATTATATCAAATGATAATACATGATGGGAATATTTAAAAAATATATTCAGTCATTTTTTTGTTCTTGTTTTTACAAAAATATTTTCTTACCATTTTAGCGCAACAAATTGTTTAATTTTTTCTTCAACACAATTTCACACTCGTAAATAATTTAAATCGACTTTTTTCCGGATAGTATTTTCCTGTGGGGGTTCCTAATTGGAAAGTGCAATTTGTTGCTCTTAATTTTTGACCGCTTCCCTCTCTTCCTTAATTATATAATTAATAATTATTAAATAACACAGGAGGATTTTTTATGAAAAGCTTTGTTTCTCTGTTTGCACTGCTCATCACAATTACTCTCATTTCTCTAAGTTGTAGCAGGCCGTCAAATCCGGTAGATTCTACCGCGTCATTATCAAATAACAATACTTCTCAATCCGTTTTATTAAAGGATGGATTTGATGAGTATGGTTATAATTATACTGCCAGATTATTTAATGGGACAGGAGAAAGCTGGAGCTTGCAGAAAGGTCTGCCGGCTGATTATCTTGGCATCTATTCAAAAGATAAACTCATAATGAAATGGAGTAAAGCTTGGGATGATGCCAGATTTAATGGCGCACCTTGGACACCCGATGCTTGGGAAGATAATGAATGGAACGGTAAATTTCCGGGTGGCAGTGGTCAAGTTTGGCATTATAAAATTATTTGGGTCGGGCCAGATTTAGAAACTAGCCAATACTGGCGTCCTGGTGGTTATGCAATTTGGGGTGAATTTGAAGTTATAATGGATCAGGGACAAGACCCAAATGTTGGTCCTGGTCATTTATGGTATGCTCATGCTAAACCTACAGGATATTGATATCATTAAATTTTCTTTGCCGATATAGAGCGCAAATATTTGCAGCCGAAGGATTCGTTTTATCATTCGAACCCTTCGGCTTTATTATTATCATAATTAGAAATTTCCTTTGATATTTAATAAAAAACCTTCTTATAATTTTTAACACAAATTAATTACAATTCAACTTTTACATTTAATACTTTGTAAATTGAAGTGGTCTTCTTTGTCTCAGATCTTCACTCTCAAACTTGTGGAAATAAATTTGGGCTGACATTTATTTATCAACTGTTTAATTTATTATATACAATTAAAGTACATACTAGGGGGTTATTATTATCAGGGGAAGTTCAATAAATCCATTTTCTCTATTCGCTAAATTGATATTTCTGCTGAACGAATTTTCTATTTGCTTTTACTTTCTTTTGAAGGATGAGTTATGAGGGAATCGAAATTCTATTCTATATTCCTTTTAGTGACTTTTGCTGCCTGCAGTGAAATTTTAGCACAAGAGAATAACTTCAAAGTGCTTGCCATAAAAGGAGAAATATTAATTGATTCCGACAATACCAATCTTTGGCATAACCTAACACTCGGTTCAGAAATTACAGGTTCAGAAAAAATCAAATTGAATAACAACTCTTATTTAGGTTTGGCTTTCTCTCCAGGCGGTACTTTAGAATTAAAAAGACCTGGTGAATATAATTATTCACAATTAATGTATTTCATCAATTTAGACCATCGCTCGGTAAATAGAAAATTTTCTGATTTCGTATTTAATGAGCTCACTAAAAAAATTGGTCTCATTAAAGAAATGAAATCTGCCGGAGCTGTAATCAGGCTTAGGCCAAATGGCATTCCGGTAGCTGTTCCATTTTCTTCTTATACAATTGATTCTGTAATAAATTTTAAATGGCACCCCGTTTCCAATTCATCAAACTATATTTTCAAATTAATAAATTGTTCGAACAGAACCATATTTATGAAAGAATTAAGCGACACTTCCCTATCAGTTAATTTAAATTCTCTTTATCTCGCCAGCGATTCTGCTTACAGATGGTATGTATATGATTTTAGAAATCCGTCAATCTCATCCGATACAAATTGCATTATAAAATATTCACAAAATAAAATTGAATCAATTAAGGATTCTTTAATTGAATTAAATAAAACGTTAGGCAGTGAACCTTCGGCTCTTAACCAAGTAATTTATTCAGAATTCTATCAAAGAAATCAATTAAATATTGATGCGCTTCAAGCTCTCGAAAATGCAACAGCCTTGGAGCCATCAGTTGATGTTTATGATAGTATGCTCAATGATTTTCTGATCAATATGCGAATTATTAAAATGAACGAGTAAATACTTTATACTAAAATGAATCTCGTTCTTAAAATTTGAATTTTTAATTTGTATTTGATTGCAATGCAACGGATAACAGTATATATAATCCTTCTTTTGCTTTTGTTGACTCAGAGTCTCCACTCTCAGCAGTTTGGAAGAGGAATTCTTCTCGACGATTCTTTATACGCTAACAGCCCGGTTGCCGCGCCACTTATGCGAGGGGATTATAGAGACATTCCTTCAAGCTTTTCTTTAAAAGAATATTCTCCTACTCCAGGCTACCAAGGATTACATGGAACTTGTGCGGGATGGTGCACTGCTTATTCGGCAAGAACAATTCTTGAAGCAGAAAAGAACAAATGGAATCAATCTAAAATAGACAACAATACTTTTTCACCTTCATTTGTTTACAACCAGATTAGATCTGGCAAAGGTTGCAGCAGCGGAACTTCCCTTGTTGACGCTCTTGATGTTTTAAAGAAAAACGGTTGTCAGAAACTTATTGATTTTGGCTATGACTGCGAAAGAGAAGTTACTGAAAATGACAAGCTGAAAGCCGCAGACTTTAAAATAATTGAATATAGAGAAGTCGCTAATTCCAAGACTACTAATAAAACTTTATTTGTAAAAAAAAGCATAGCGAATAATCATCCTGTTGTCATTGCCATGAATTGTCCGCACTCTTTTAATCTTGCAAAAGAAGTATGGACACCGGATAGTAATGATTATAAACCTGGCTTTGTGGAAGGACATGGAATTACTGTTATTGGTTATGATGATTCTAAATTCAACGGTGCTTTTGAATTAATAAATAGCTGGGGCACTTCTTGGGGGAAAAATGGTTTTACTTGGATAAGATATTCCGATTTCGATAAATTTTGCCGATACGCATTTGAAGTGCTCGATAAAAACATTTCTTCATCTAATTATCCTGATTTATCAGGCTCAATAAAATTTATTGAAAGCAGCGGTAATCAAATGAACGCTGCTTTTAATGGCAAATATTTTATCATGGATAAACCTTACTGCTCTGGTACATTATTCGAGCTTCGAATTTCTAATAACGAGCCAGCTTATGTCTATGCAATTGGTTCCGATTCAAGCTGCATGGTATCAAAAATATTTCCTTTAAATGAAAGAATGGTAGCTTATCTGCCGTACAAAAAAAATAACATCGCCATTCCCGACGAAGATCATTTCAATTTAATAGATGAAAAACCGGGTCCGGCATATTACTGTTTCTTGTACTCAAAAAATAATCTTGATATAAATGATATTATAAACAAAATAGAAAATGGCAGTGGAGGTTTTGCAGAAAGATTAGAAGCAGCATTGCAAACACTTAGGGTTGATATTGCAAATATAAATTTCTCTGATGGTGGAGAAATAAAATTTAATGCTAAAAGTAAAGATAAATTTGTCGTTCCAATTTTAGTTGAAATTCCAAAACCACAAAAATGATTTTGTAATTATACGGTGCGAGGAAATTATGAAAAAGAGATTTGTACTTTTTATATTTTTCTTTTTATTGTTTCACTTTTCAGATTACACATATTCACAAAATAATATTATCACTTCGTTCGAAGCTTCATCTCACAGTGTTATTATCTATTATGAATTTGCCGGTGATAAATCAAGCGAATATGAAATATCAATTACTCTTAAAAGAACTACTGATCCGGACTTTAATTTCGAACCTTCACAGTTATCCGGCGATATAGGTAAGGGAAAATATGGCGAAGGGAAACGAAAAGTATTTTGGTATTTATCTCCAAAAGAAGAAAGCACTTTAATTGGTGATGATTTTTACTTCGAACTCGTTGCAAATGAAATAAAAAAAAGCAGCGGCATTCCCTGGTATGTATTCGTTGGAGGAGCATTACTGGGAGGCGGCACTGCCGCTGCTTTGTTAATTGGAAAAAAGAGTGAATCATCCACTTCATCAAGTTTTAGTTTTCCAAAACCTCCAGGCAGGCCAGGAGAATAATTAGGAGAAATTAAAAATGAAAAAACTTATTGTAATAATATTATCAATTTTATTTTGCTCACATGTGAATGCACAATTTAAAGGAAGAACTCCTGTCGGCAGAATTGTTCCTATAAAAGAAATTAAAGTAGACGATAATTTACCGACAATCACTTTACTTGAACCCGAAATTATTGATGGAAAAGAATTATCTGTTTCCGAAAAAATGATAACCGTAAGAGGTGTTGTTAAACCTGCCGAAATAAATAAGATTATGGTGAATAATATTAGCGCAGTACTTTTAGGTAACGGTGAATTTTATTCTAATTATACTTTAAACTTTGGCAAAAATATTTTGAGTATTAAAGTATTTGATGACAATGGAAATATTACTGAAAAAAGTATTGCTATTTCCTGGACTCCAGACCTAACCGGGCCCGTCATTAAAATTATTGATCCTCCGGTTACGCGGGGAATAAAAGCAGTCAGTAAGTCTGATGTTATATTATTAAAAGGTGAAGCTTATGACGAAAGCGGAGTTTCGGAAGTTTTGATAAATGAAAGGAAAGCAATTCTTAAACCGACAGGTGAATTTACAATTAATTTATTTCTTCAGCCTGGTGATAATCAATTAATTATTAGAGCAATGGACAGCAAATCCAACGTTACTATTGATACCTTTTTTGTTTCGCGCAAACTTGAATCAATAATAGCTGCCGGAAAATATATTGCTTTAATAATAGGAATTAATTCTTATGAAGGTTATTGGTCACCGCTTGTTAATGCGGTGAATGATGCTAAAGCTTTTTCTGAAATACTAGAAAACGAATATATGTTTGATACTGTTATTACTCTTATTGATAAAGATGCTACAAGAAATAATATTATACATGAATTAGAATTGCTTACTTCAAATGTAAAAGGTAATGATAATGTGCTCATCTATTATTCCGGTCATGGTCAATACAAAAAGGAGCTTAATAAAGGTTATTGGGTTCCGGTTGATGCTAAATCAAATTCAATAGCTGATTTCATTTCCAATAATGAAGTAAAAACTTTTATGGGAGGTATACCTTCAAAACATACGCTCTTAATTAGTGATGCCTGTTTTGCCGGTGATATTTTCAGAGGACGCTCAACAGAAAGTGTCCCATTCAATCCAAATAATTTAGAAAGATATTATAGAGAAGTTTACAGCAAAACTTCTCGGGTTGCACTAACTTCAGGCGGTCTGGAAGAAGTAATGGATGCTGGGAAAGAAGGACATTCAATTTTTTCTTATTATCTGATCAAAGCATTAAAAGAAAATAATAAAAAACTTCTTGATGCAGGACAGTTGTTCAATGATTTCAGAATTGCAGTTTCTAATAATTCTGAACAAACACCGCTTCTGCAGGTTATCCGCGATACCGGTGATGAAGGAGGACAATTTATTTTTGTCAGAAGAAATTAATTGCGCTTAAAGCAATGTGAGGTTGTTTATGAAAATTCAAAATATCATTGCAAAAATTTTAATTCTATTAATTTTCATTATTGTAATCTCAATCATCTTTTCAATTCAGCTTTATGCTGACTCAAAGGATACTATAAATACAAATAGTAAAGACAGAGGAATAAAAACAATTCAACTGCTGCCAAAACAAATTAATCCTTTGTCAAAAAATATTTCTCGCCCAATAACAGAAAATAGAAAACATTCCATTACCGGTTCTGAAATAGAATTAAAGTGGGACTTATCTGAACCAAACGGATATTGTTATTGGGCTTCAGAATATGATACTGCTTGTATAACTTTTGACGCTGTTGCCGGTGGAAAATTAGATTCTATTAAAGTTGCACTTCTTAACGCAGGTTCAATTGCCGGTGGAATATGGAGCTATACTGGATCTGAAGTTTCTCCCTTAGGACATGCGTTATCAGGACAATTTTTAGCTTCAGTTTATCAATCAGCAGCAACTCCCTTCCCTGTTCCTTATCAAAATTGGGCCAGCGTCGATTTGAGATCTTATTCAATTTCTACTGACCAACCTTTTGCTGTCGCTTTTGTTATTGGTTATGATCCTTCAGTTCCTGGAATAATGACAACAGATTATACAAGTCAGCAGGCATACCACAGTCTTACATATTTACAATATCCTGGATATGGTTATTATCCGGGATGGTATTTTATAACTTCATCTTCTTCAACGATTGCAATATATTTAATTCGAGCTTATGTAAGCATTAATTTATCTACTCCGGTTCTTGCTAATCCGGCGGATGGCTCAACAAATGTTTCCCTTAATCCGGCTCTATCCTGGAATAATATTTATAATGCATTGAGTTACGGAATTCAAGTTTCAACAGATCCCAACTTTAATAATGTTGTAGTAAATGTTTATGAATTATCAAACGCTTCTTTTCAATTAAATAATTTATCGAATGGCACCACTTATTACTGGAGAGTAAATGCGGCTTATACAAATGGCGTCAGTGATTGGTCAACCGTTTGGAAATTTACTACTTTAAATTCTCAAGTATTATTACCAATAGTTCAAACAAACTCTGCCGCAAATATTGGTTTAGCTTCAGCTACATTAAATGGAACTGTAAATCCAAATGGCTCAAGTACAACAGTTCAATTTGAATATGGAACAACAGCATCCTATGGTAATACCGTCACCGCAGCTGGAAGTCCGTTTACGGGGAATAACAGCATAAATGTAAACGCAAATTTATCAGGCTTATCTTCCAACACTCTTTATCATTTTAGAATCAAAGCAGTAAATAATGCGGGTACAAGTTTTGGCAGTGATTTAACATTTCGAACTTTGTTTAATTATCCTGGATCAATTGATTTGATTAAAACTTATTCTTTTGATGATCCGTCCAAATCTACAAGCTATAGATTAATAGGATTTCCCGGTCAAACAAATATTTCTATAGCTCAATTTCTAACCGGTAAATTTAAACAGGATTGGGATGCTTTTTATGATAACGGAGCTGATAATAATTATTTAATCGAATATGACGAATCATCCACTTTCCAATTTAAACCAGGCAATGGCTTTTGGCTGTTGAGCAAAAATTTATTGAATATTTCTAAAAACGTTCCTACTGTAACTCTGAATTCTGATAATGCTTATCTTCTATCATTGCATAATGGTTGGAATATTATTTCAAATCCCTTTGAAAAAAATGTAATCTGGGATAGTGTAATAAAAATAAATTCTCTTCCGGCAAA
Organism: Bacteroidota bacterium; assembly: GCA_023475265.1. GTDB lineage: Bacteria > Bacteroidota > Ignavibacteria > Ignavibacteriales > Ignavibacteriaceae > FEN-1297. The sequence continues at coordinate 11,711 of JAMCWE010000119.1, read as the reverse complement.
TTCAATTCTTTATTCCTGGATTGGTGCTTGGTCTCAGTCGGCTGTATTCAATACTTATGAAGGATATTATTTCTACAATCAACAAAATTTGACGTCGCTTAAAATCTCTTATAATCCTGCTGATGTAGTCGGTAAATATTTGAACAAAGGCTTAAGCATTAATAATGAAGCGTGTAATAATGAATTAAGATTTTCATTAGTATCTGATAATAAAGAAAAATCTTTTATAATTATTTCTATTGATTCAACTTCAAAAACTGACTTCGACGAAAATGATATTTTTGCACCTCCCGGTGATTTTGAAGAAGCAAAGATTTCATTATTCAATAGCAGCTTGTCATTATCTTACAAAAGACTTATTAAAGAATCCAGACCGGAAATTGGAGAAGGAAAAATATTCAACGTTAAGATTAAAAATAATCTAGCCCAAAAATTAAATTTAGAAGTTGCCGGACAGAACAATTTTAAAGATTATGAAATTTATTTGCTTGATAAATATTCTCATAAATTTTACGACCTGCACAAGGACAACAATATTGAAGTAAAATCTTCCGTAAACGAAAAGGATTTTCAAATAATTATCGGCAGCCGGAATTTTATTGAAGAAATGAAAGAAGAGAATATTCCGGTCGAATATTTTTTATCAAATAATTATCCAAACCCGTTCAATCCTGTCACAACTATTGAATATTCAATTCCGAAAAAGGAATTGGTAACAATAATAATTTATGACATATTGGGAAAAGAAATTAAAGCTTTGGTAAATGAAGTGAAGAACGCCGGTTTCTATCAAGCTGAGTTTGATGCGAAAGGTTTAACAAGCGGAGTTTATTTTTATAGAATGCGGGCTGGCAATTTTAATAATACTAAAAAATTAATACTGCTAAGATAGTTTCCAATTAGCCGTTTGAAATAGATCAAATAAATTATTTCTTGAGAGTAAAATATTTTCTGATTGAACCGGTACTTTTAATTTCAATTTCCGTTGATACTGTTTTGTAAAACGGATACCAAACTTTTAAAATATATTTTCCTTGCGGAACATTTTTAATCTCAAATTCACCGCTTTTATTTGTCTGCACAAAAAAAGGATTTTGTAGAACAGCAATCCAAGCCTGCATATCTGGGTGTACATCGCATAAAATTGTAACGAAACAATTTGCATCATTAAAAGTGTGAGATCGAATTTCGCCGGTCGGCCACGTGCCAAGATTAAAGCTTCCGGCGCATTCTGTCGGTGTAAAAACATTATGGAACACGTTATCGCTGTTTAGAAAATCCACCGTTGTTCCCAATAAAATTGGAAGTATTTTAGGATGAAACATCAAATTTTTTTGATCCATTACGACATGTTTTTCAGGAGGCGCAAACGAACCGTCGACATATTCAATATAAACTAAAACATTCGCGTTGCTCTTACTTCCCGCAAGTTGAACTTTACCTTTTATATCGCCTGCCTGCGCAGTCCGTGATATAAAAATCGCAGTTAGGAAAATTATAAATGATAGATGTAATTTTTTATTCATTTTTTTATTACTTCCATTAGCAGCATTTGGAACTATAGTATATTTGGTATAACGGTATGAAGTATCTAATCAGCACTTTATAACATTATACCTTTATACCCAAACACACTCAACGTTCTTTTCTGTTGAAGTAAAGATACAACGATTTAACATCCGAAGGCAAGAGCGTAGGCAATGGCTTCCCTTTGAGATATAAATTCTTTTCCATTAATGGAAGATGATTCCACAGCTCGCTGGATAAATTATCTTCGCTGCTGAATGATCCTATAGCCACCGCATCAAGTGCTTTGTAAGAGTTGCCGGATGAATGACAGCTAATGCATCCTTTATCCAGAATAATTTGCTTCCCGGCTTTAACCGAGCCGCTTACTTTGCTTTGATTACTAAAGTAAAGAAATGAAATTAGATTTGCCATTTCGTTTCCCTTAAAAGCCGGCATCGGAATTTTGTTCTTTTGCATTACCGGTTCCATCTCTGAGGAATGATTCCACATTAAGCCTGCAATCTCCGTGACACTCTTATTCATATTAACTTTTGTAAGATCCGGTCCGATATGCTTTTCATTATGGCAGTAGTAACATCCTTTATCTGAAAATAATTTTTTCCCGGCGATCGGATTACCCGGCGCCATATAAATTTTCTTTTGCTTGTTATAAGCACTGACCGACGAAATGTAAGCTGATAAATCAGCAAATTCATCATTCTTGAATAGCGGAACTTTTACGTTCGATGCCTTCTGCATTTTTTGCATTTTAACTGCGTGGTTCCACATTACTTGTGCAAGATATACCGGCGAAGCATAGACTCCGATTTTATCCAATCTTATTTTATTTGAACTTTCTTTCCCGATGGAATGACAATTAGCGCAATTCATTTTAGTAAAAAGTTTTTTGCCTGCATTAACATTTCCGCTGCCGCCTAGGTACCGCAAATAGTAAAGGAACAATCGAAGGGAACGAAAATCTTTAGCGTTAAATTTTTGAAGATCGATATTCTTTAATTCCATTTTATTAAGCATCACAGGTGAATGATTCCACATTGCGGAAATCAGATCATAGTCGCTGCCGAAAAAATTTTGCTTTCCCAGATCCGGCGCTGAATTACCGCCGCTGCCGTTGATGGCATGGCAGTTAATGCATCCTTTATTTTCAAAAACTATTCTACCTTCGATTGGATTTTCAGGAAGGCTTTTCTTTTTTACTTGTTTCCCTTGGACTAAAAAATCATTTGATGTAAAACCATAAAAAATAAAAGCAGCCGATAGTAAAGTCCCTAAGAAGACAAAGAATAAAATTCTGATTTTCATTTATCAATCTCCTTTTTTCTTCCTTTGTATAAACCAACCAAAACGTAAGTCAAAATACTTGCTAATATCCAAAAGACAATAATCCCAAGGATACTAATTGCTATTGATGCAGTTTGGTGATCATTAACTTCATAGGAGACATGCACTAAATTAATCAGCAGAAGTGTCATCCCGGAAGCAAGCATCCATAAAAAGGATAATAATATAATTTGAATAAAGATAAGACTTCCCAAAAAACTTTTTATTTTACCAAACATAATTTCCTCAAACAATTTCTTTTCTTATATGACCTTTTGAAGGTAAATATTCGTTTAATCTTTCTGAAACCATTCGAACGCTTTCTTCTCTTCCTTCTTTAATTTCCCAGATAGAAATTAGCGGGAAGAGTTTTGAAAATCCCATAAAACCAAGTATAAAAGCAGCAGTAGCAGCGGCTAAAAGTGAAATCTCCGTTAATGATGGAACATATATTCCGGTTATAAATGGCAATCTTGGATTGGCTAATGATGGGACAACAATTATTAATCTTTCCAGCCACATTCCAATTACAACAGCGATTGAAGCAATTAATATTCCGGGTATTGTCTTTAACTTTTTATTGCTAAGGAAAACTACCGGAACAATGAAATTACAAAATACCATCAGCCAAAAGAACGGAGCGTAACCGCCTACAAATTTGTAAAGGAAGACGCGCATCTCCGATGGTTCATGTCCATAAAACGTAGTAAGGTATTCGGCAAAGGTGAAATAAAACCACAGTAATGACATGACTAACAAAAGTGTTCCAAGATAATTAAAATGTATTTTCTTTAAGTAATCTTCAAAATGAAAAACTTTTCTAAAAACAATCATAACTATTATTAGAGCAGCTATTCCTGAAAAGATTGCACCAACTACAAAGTAAGGACCAAATATAGTGCTGTGCCAGCCAGGTTGTAACGTCATTGAAAATATCCATGAGATTACTGTATGCACTGAAATTGCGATTGGTATTACCATAACCATAAGAATATTAATAGCTTTTTCCAGCACATGTTTTTGTCTTTCCGTACCTTGATATCCCCAGGAAAGTATTTCATATAATTTGTGGAACTTACCTCCTCTGTCTCTGAGTAAAGCAATATCAGGAATCAAAGGTAAATAAAGATAAATTGTCGAAGCAGTGAAATAAGCAGTAATGCTTGTCATATCCCAAAGTAAAGGTGATTGTAATCTGCCTCGTTCAAAGATATGCAATATTCTGTCAGGTCTGCCGAGATCAATTATCGGATGCAGTCCGCCGATCATTAACACAATTCCCGTTATAACTTCCGCCATCCTTGTAATAGGACGTCTCCATTCAGCTTTAGATAAACGAAGGATTGCCGAGATCAATGTTCCGGCATGCGATATTCCAATAAAGAATACGAAGCTAATTATATAAAAGCCCCATGTAACCGGCTCGTTCATACCGGTCTCCCCGAGTCCAAATATAAACTGACGAACATACATAGCAGCACCAAACAAGAACACCGCAATTAGAGCAGCAGCTAAAACATAAAAGCTTTTACTTGTTTGATAAATTGGTCTAAATAATACTTCATCTTCATCAATATAGTGATGATCGTCCATCTGCAAAACCTTTAATATTTATTTTGAAAAAACTTTATTCGGATTTAGCACTGAGATAATAAACCTTCGGCTTCGTTCCCAGTTCTTCCTGCAAGGTAAATTTTCTGTAATCATGCATTGCTTTAGAAACTTTGCTGTGAGGATCATCGAGATCGCCGAAGTATATTGCTTTTGACGCGCATACCTCTACACATGCCGGAACATAATCATCTTCCTGTAATTCTCTTTTTTCTGCTTTGGCTTTCTCTTTTGCTATCTGCAAACGATGAATACAGAAAGTACATTTCTCAACAACACCTTTTGGTCTAACCGAAACATCTATGTTATGGCATTTCTCATTTTCAACCGGCTGTTCATCTTTAAACCAGTTGAAAACTTTCGCCGTATAAGGACAATTTGCCATGCAGTATCTGCATCCGATGCACTGCGGATAAATTTGTGCAACAATTCCGTCATCTCTTTTAAATGTAGCGCGAACCGGACAAACTTTTATACAAGAAGGTTCGTCGCATTGCATGCAAAGCGCGGGAATATTAACTGCTCTTACATCGGGATAATTTCCTTCGTAGCTGGTATCAAGCATCTTCATCCAGAACATTGCTCTGCCCATTTCCGCATTTTCTTTTGAAACTATCTGAACATTATTTTCAAGTTTGCAGGCAGTAACACAAGCGCCGCATTGATTACATTTATCAAGATCAATCACCATTCCATATCTAGGCATAGACACTCCTGTTTTGAGTTCCGGATAATTTCTTTTCGTCCGTAATAATCTGAGCAGTAAAAGATGAACTTCCGGTTGATGCCGAATCAATCTCTACTAATGTTTCTGAGAATGAAGGTTTGCCGGTTGATTTATCAAATACATCATCCGAATAAACCAATGGATTTGCGCCGCAATTATCTCCAAAGTTTGTGTGCCCAAATCCGAAAGGAACATCTATACTGCCTGGTATAACCGAAGGATTGAAAACCAGGACTACCGGGAAGCTTCCTTTGCTGGTTTTCAGAACAACTTTGCTTCTTTCTTGAAGTGAATACTTGCTTGCGGTATCCGGATTTATTTCCGCCCACAATTGGTAAAAGACAGTCCATTTAAGTCCGAACTGTTCAACAAGAACAGGATATATGCTCATGCTTCCTTTGTAATCCAAATTTTTTCTAAAGATATTCAAGCGAAGCTTTTTATTAGGCAGTGAAGCCAAAGATTTATTTACCGGCTTATTTTCTTTGTTGAAGTTTGACTTGTAATCAATTTTAGGATTATAAGAAGTCTTATCGGCAAAAGGATTCCACCAGCCGCCGGCATCCAGCAAGCCATCCCAGAAATCATCAAAGCTGCTGTATTGTTCTGTCTGCCATCCGATTTTTCGTAGGCCTTTTTCTATAACCGTCGGCTTGCTTTGATCCATGAGAATACCTTCGTGGCTGGAATATATTTTATTGGCAATCTGTTTTATATAATCATTATAATTTTCATAAGGAACTTTAGCACCGGTTTTTAGATCTTTCATTAAAGAAATTAAAACATCGCTGGTATCAATTGTATTATAATAATGATCTACAACAGGCTGCAGAAGAGTTGCTGCGGGCTTACCCATTGAATTATCAATTAACAAATCGAACTTTTCAAAATCGTCATGATCAGGAATAATCAGATGAGCTAAAGAAGAAGTTTCATCTACAAAAGACGAAAAGCTTACGATGAAAGGAATCGCGCTTAATTGTTTTTTCAACTCTGCTTGATTAGGACTGTTGTAAACAAAATTACTACCTGATATTACTAATGCTCGAAGTGCTTTGCCGCCGGATAACCGTGCTTTCAAATTGGCGAATGTAATTTCTTCGTTGTGTTTCTTTTCATTCTCTAAAATTTTTGAGAAGAATTCTTCTTTAAGCTTGCCGAAGCCGCTGAAACCTTTTAAAGCGTTCAAAGCTATTACAGCTAAAGCATTCTCCGTGCCGTTTGAGTTATAAAATATTGCTTCATCAAAATAAGCAGCGGGTGCAGCCGCTTTCTCAAATTCTCTTCCTATTTCTAAAATTTTATCTGATGGTACTCCGGTTAATTCTTGTACCTTATCAGGAAAGTAATTATCAAGAACATATTGCTTGAAGTCGTTAAATCCGGAAAAATATTTTTCCACAAAAGCTTTATCATATTGTTCATCTCTTAAAAGTACATAAGCAATTCCCAAAGCAAAGTCTGCATAGGAAACAGGAAGAAGAGGAGCCCAATCATCTGATTTTGAAATACTTGGAGTCAGCTTGGGTTGAACCGCTGTCAGCTTAAATCCTTTTGATCTGTGCTCAATAATTTTTCGTGTATAATAAAGAGGATTTTCGGAAACTTCAGTAATCTGCGAACCGAAGTTTAGCAGATAATCGCATTTGTCGAAATCAATGAAATCCGGTGCTTCATCAGATACTTGATTATAAGGAAAGAAATTGTTGGATCGGAAATTTTCTATAATAAGATTACTAAATCCGGTTTCTTCCGAAAATTTCTTGAACATTTCAGCACGAAGCTTTGATTCGGTTTGCGCCACAATAAAAACATCATCTTGTTTGTTATTAGTTATAACTTTTTCTAATTCATCTTTGAGGATTTTATAAGCTTCATCGTATGAAATAGAAACGAACTTGCCGTTTTCATTTTTCATCGGGCCGGTTAATCTATCTGGATGATATAACCTCGCAACCGATGCAAGTCCCATCGAACAAATTCCGCCTTCATTTACAGGTGAAAGAGGATTGCCAAATGCTTGAATCGGCAGATTGTCAATCAAGCGAACTTTTAAGCTGCAGCCGCCCGGACACATTGTACATGCGGTTAATTTCCACGATTCTTTTCTCGGTCCGGAATAAAGAACAGGTTCCATTGATTTCGGAATCTTCATTAGAGCTCCGGCAGCGCTTCCCACTGCAAGTCCTGCAAGTGAGCCTCCGATAAGCTTCATAAAATCGCGTCTATTTATTTGCATTCAAAAAAATCTCCTTAGAGTCAGTGTTCTTTATTTAATTATTTAGTGATGACAATTGCCGCAGTCGGTTGTTATATCTTTTTGTTCATGACAATTAAAACAAAACGGCATCATAATCGGACTATAATTTTTCAAATCCGGTGAATCTTGCTTTGTCATATCACCATGGCATTCCGTACATTCCAGCTTACCGAGTTTAACATGCCTTCTATGAGAAAAGTAGACATAATCCGGAACGGTATAATGAACTTTCCAGATTATCGGCTTATTCTCTTTTACTAAATCATAAATTATCTTTTCTCTTTTGGAAGACGGATTTATCAAAGTAGAATGGCACATGCTGCAGTAATCAATATTCGGAATTCCTGCACGCGCATCTGTTTCAACTCCGCGATGACAGTTAACGCATTTTATTTTGTGCTGGGATGTATGAACATAATGGCTGAATGGAACCGGATAACTATCAATTGAGCTTTTTGACTGATGATCAAATATAAAATATCCGGCAGCCGCTCCAATTATAAAAAGAATAATAACGAATAATTTATTTTTCATGTTGATTTTGTTTCAGTAATTTCTACAACTTTCCCGAAAACATTTGTCAGTTCAATTTGTCTTCAAGCAATTTTAAAGATTAAAGTTTTTTTTTGATTTAACCCTGCCCTGCCGGCAGACAAAGAAATTTCTCGTACAACAAAAAAATTGTAATACAATATTTCATGATTGTCTGCCGGCAAACACAAAGTTTAACGGGGAAAATTATTTATCTAATGATCTGAGATATTCAAGAACTGCTCTCGCTTCGTTCTCTTTTAGCTTTTGATCTTTCATCATAGGAACTTTTTTCCACTGCTGAATAAGATTTTTCACATACGGATCTTTCTTTTGCATTTCGGCAGTGTTCATTAAATAGTTCATTATGAAAACAGGCGATAATATTTTCGTTACGCCGCGGAGAGCCGGAGCTAAATTTACATCGTCGATATCATGGCAAGCTGAACATTTGCTGTTAAATATATCGTTACCTTTATCGACAAGTCTCTTGTCTATGCCTGCTATCTTAACTTCTTTTACGGGACCGATTCCTTTATCAGCTAACTGAGAATTTTTCTTTTGTTGAAATTCTGGGCTATCCGGTTTGAATCCCATAAAAAGAATAAAGGTAGCAAAAAGTAACAGTTGCATTATTGATTTAGTTTTCATTTTATTTCTCCAAAATATTAGTCATCATATTTTAATTCTTATCTTCACAATTAGAAGAGAAGCCATCCCAACAAGTATAGCGAATTATTGTCGGAAGCATTTCTTCCTGAGCCGTCATAGTTGCTGCCGCCGCCGTTAAACGTATTGTACATTGTATATTGAAGTGCGAATTGAGTGTTCATCCACGGCATGAAAGTAAGCTGTAATATTTCGCCGGCACTGTTAGGTTCGCCGTTTAAGCTTCCGGTAACATCACCGGGCGCATAAAGACCGGCATCGCTTGAACCGCTCATGGTAAAGTAACCTGCCGATAGTGCTGCATAATCCGGGAAGTTGTAAGTAAGATCAAGCTTTAATGAGTTTAAATTGTTGCTTGCATTAGCAGATCCGCCTGCATCAAACGTAGCATCAAGATTTTGCTTTTCTGTTATATAAGTACCGTGGAAAATCCATGAACCGCCGTTATCATTAGTTTTTTCATATTGAGCATCGAAGCCGATGTCTGTGAATCTATCAGTTAAACCAGTTATGCCGGATGGATACATGCTAGAAGATAACCCGAAAGTTCCGACTTCTAAATATTGATCTTTCCATTGATGCTGAATTGCTAATCTCCAATAAGGCGAAACTCCTTTTATAGTACCTGTCCATGTTGAATCAGCGGGATATGAAGCTCCTTGAATTGCTGAATGATAGAAAGAAACTTCGGCATAAATTAATTTATCATATAATGCATATACACCTAAACCGGCTTCATTTCCGGGAGCTGCTTGAAGAAGTGTTGATGCTGTAGGTGCTGGTGTTGCGCCTGGCGCAGCATAAGGGAAACCCCAAACAGGTGTAGTGTTCCAAACATCCTGAATACTTGGATTATTATTTAAAGTTAAACCATATAAAAGATCGTTGCCTCCAAGTGTGGTATGACTTGCATATCTAATATCTACCATATCCAAACCAAAAGTTCCGGCAGTTGGATCATATGTAAACTGTAGATAAGCGCCTATCTTCGGAGTTATTTCACCGGAAAGGAATAAGCTGATCTGATCAGGCAATTCCGCGGCATAGCTGCTTGCACCCGGTGTTGCTTTGCTGACTGAAGAAAACGATGTCATTATCATTGCTGAAACCGGAAGCGAATTTAAAATACTTAAATTAGTTCGTTCACTATCCGGCGAAACAGCTTGCAGTGTTTCAATGTTTGTCATAGTGTAACCGTTAAGCTTAAACATCCTGCCGAAACTGGTCAGTTCAGGATAAGCATAATGGCAGTAATTGCATGAAAGCCCCGTCTGTCTTGCAAAGCTAGGAATTGCATAACCATTTGGTGTTATTAAAAAGAAAAGCATTCCAACTGCGATAAGAATAAAATAAATTTTACTGTTATTCTTATCTAATGCTTTAGTAAAAAATGTATTAAAGTTCGATACCATTTTTCGCTCCATATTTTTTGTGAAAGATTTTCATTTTTATTATCTGCTAGTTTATTTCCAAATTGTGTAAACAATTATTTATAGCTTCATCAAGCTTGCTAAGTTCTAAAGGCTTAACGAAAACATAATTAACTCCGTAAGGTTTCAAGTATGGTTCATTTATTTTATCCGGGTAACTTGTAATTGCAATTATTTGAAGATTACTTTGAACGTTTTTAGCTTGTGAAATAAAATTTACTCCGAATTCAGAATTTACCCTTACATCAGTTATCATAATTTTAATTTCATGCTCATTGATTAGCTTCATTCCGGTTTTTATATTATTAACGCCAACCATTGAGTAATTTTTCTTCCTTAAATAATTACCGAACGCTGAAAGAATATTCTCGTCTCTATCTACAACTAATATTTTGGGTCTATGCTTCACGAATAATAAACCAATAATTTCGGTTTATCTTATTCAACTAATATGCCGCGGGAAAAAATTTTAGAAACAACCGCTAAGTCTTTTAATTTGAAAAGAAATTCAGACGGAAGAACTTTGGAAGGAAGAAGAACTGCCAAATATTATTTTACAGGTGCCAAGCGAGATTTGACAGTTGATGAATTAATTCTAACAGATACTCGTTACTATTCCTTTATAACCTATACCTTTTTTAACCTGACAACTGAAGTTACGCAAAGACTTATTTCACCCTTTCAGGGTTATTATGTTATTAATAAAAGATAATAATATTATATATTTGGACGTTGTCCCAATCTTGAATATCAGACGCTTTCAGCGTCTTTATGCTTCTCAGTGTTCCTGAAAGGAACAAACATTTAAGCCAAGGGCACCGCCCTTGGCAATAATTAAATAAGACAAAATCGAACCCTGAAAGGGTTCCATAATATTGTGACTATTTTTTTTGCGTAACTTCAACTGATAACTTGATAACCTGTTAACTTTCCATCCCCTGTTTACATATATAAATAAATTCCTTAAGTTTTAACTGCTAATAGTTTGATTGATTGAACTTAAGTGCAGGGACGATAAAGGCGAGCTTACTTGAACAATATAAATTCGAAATGAAAAAAATTACAACAATGTATCCTTCCCCAAATCAGTCCCCATATCAGTCACCAATGGATTTATCCATTGGCAAATTAAAACAAATATTAAAAGGGCGCCTATGTCTCGATTCAGCTTTGCACAAGATGATCTGTACGCGTTTGTAGAAAATGTTTTTCCGCTGTACCATACAAAGCACAAGCGCGCTAAGGAAATAACTGATTGCATTCTTAATAGATTCCCAGAAAACATTGACGAAGACGAAATAGCCGCAGAGCTTGATGTAACAAAAAGGTGGATACAGAAAGTCTGCACCGCCTCTTTTCTAATAACCTTTACCAGACTTAAAAGAATACTGCGCATTTACTCCGCATTAAAGTTATTACATGAGACTAACCAGGATATGCTGGGCATATCTGTATATCTCGATTATTCGGATGAGACAAACATGGCAAGGGATTTCAGGCTGGAGCTGAACATCTCCCCTACCGAAGCACGTACGATGATGATGAATAAAACTCCGATGGAATTGTTTGGAAAGAGATGGAGAAGATAGAGAGAGCTTATTCATCAACAACATTTATAGGTACTACCCACCCC